>DTSJ01000492.1 GCA_012965445.1 Candidatus Hydrogenedentota bacterium | reverse complement strand
GAAAATGCCTTTGAATTTGGAAGATTTCGTTTGGTGTTCTTGCGTTAAGGCATTTTCTTGGTCTGGTATTTTCGTTGGTGCCGCGTTGCCAAGAGGAGTATGCATCGGCGAAGTAGGTTTTTACGTTGAGCATGGCTACTACTTTTTCGTGTTCGGCGAATTCGGTACCGTTGTCGAAGGTGATCGTTTTAACCCATGACGTAGGCAGCTCGATGAGGAGTTCGGTAACGGCCTTGGCGACTACGTCAGCGTGTTTGCTGAATACTTCGACGGCACATAGAATCCGTGCACTTCTCTCCACGAGCGTCACGAGAAAACTCTCTTGATTCTTACCGAAGATGGTGTCGGCTTCCCAGTGCCCGGGTTCGATGCGTTCTTCGACGTGTGCGGGTCGGTGCTCAATACCGACTCGGTTGGGAATCGATGGCCATCTGCGCGTTTTTCCCTGCCCGCGTTTTCTACGCTTGGGCCGTGATTGGGGCAGGCACCCTATCAGGTAGTGCAAGTCGTGCCGCGTGTAAATCTCGCGATAAATCGTCTCGTGACTCACCCGCATCTTCGCGTCGTCCGGGAAATCCAGCGGCAGTCGAATGTAGACCGTTTCAGGCGTCCATTCCTCATCACGTATCTTGGAGATGACATAATCGAATAACGGCGCATGCCCCAATTTCGTATTCGGGCGACACGCTTTGCGGCGTTCATCATATTGACGTTGCGCACGTTCCGGGTCGTAGCCACGCACAGTACTATTGCGCTGAATCTCGCGCCCAATCGTGGACGGCGCGCGCCCAAGTTCGCTGGCAATGTTCATCGGATGCATACCTTGTTTCAGCAAAATGTGGATTTGACCCCTCTCAATAGAGCTAAATGGAAGAGTATTTCTTATCGGGTGGTTGGGTTCAGATCTAGCGGTAAAAAGTTGTAATTTTCGTGAGAAGTGATTATGCTTCATCGTTTCGAGGGTGAGCCTGCTGGACGGGCTCGTGCTGATTCTATTCATTTTTATTGGAAAGGTAGGACTATGAGATTCAATTTGATGATCGTATGTGGTGCTATGGTGCTGATAGGAGTTTTTATGGGTGATGCGACGGGACAAGGGGAAGCGAAGCCAAATCCAAAGGTGGTGGGGTATGCAATCGGACAGCAATTCGGTGATTTCCTAAAGCTCGGTAAGGGCGAGTTCGATATGGATGCGCTGATGAAGGGATTGATTGACAAGATAGACGGCAAGGATTCTGAGTATGATGAGCAGACTTGTCAGCAGGCGTTTACGGCGTTTCAGCAGATTCTTGGGAAGAAGCAGCAGGAGGCGCAGGCGGCGGCAGCAGCAGCGGCGAAGGCGGATGGAATTGCCTATCTTGCAGAGAATGCGAGAAAGGAGGGCGTGGTTGTATTGCCAAGCGGGCTTCAGTATGAAGTGATTCGGGACGGTACGGGCGCTACTCCGAAGTCGACCGATACGGTGTCGGCGCATTACCGGGGTACATTTATCGATGGTCAGGAGTTTGACAGTTCGTACAGTCGCGGTGAGCCTACTTCGTTCCCTGTGACGCGGGTGATCGCGGGATGGACGGAGGCGCTTCAGTTGATGAAGGTTGGGGCCAAGTGGAAGCTGACGATACCTTATGAGCTGGCGTATGGGGATCGTGGCAACCAGGGCATTCCCGGCGGGTCTTGTCTGTTGTTTGATATTGAGTTGATGGCGATTGAATAGCCCGGACAGTCAGGGTTCAGGGTAGTTTAGATAAGAATTTGTGATTGGCTTTGGGAAATGCGAGTTTCCCAAAGTCTTTTTTTTTTGTCCATTTGAGTTGGGTGTGGACTTTGGGCGTGGGGGTGCCCTTGTGTTGTTTGCAGTGGTAGATGTGGAGGGTGACTTTGAAGTGGGTGTAGGCGTGTTTTACGCTGGTGAGGAATTCGGGGTACCGGATCGTGATGCCGAGTTCTTCTTTGATTTCGCGTGCGAGGGCTTGTTCAGGCGTTTCACCCGATTCGATTTTTCCTCCGGGGAATTCCCAGAGTCCGCCTAGCAAGCCTTTGGAGGGTCGTTTTCCGAGGAGGTATCGTCCATTTTTTTGTATGGCCGCGATTACGATTTCGTGGTGAGGGACTTTTTTCTTTTTGGTCCGGACGGGGCGTTTGGATTGGGTGTTGTTATTGTTTGCCTCGCAGAAGGTTTTGACAGGGCAGGATGTGCATGAGGGGTTTCTGGGTGTACACACGTTTGCTCCGAGTTCCATGATGCTTTGATTGAAGTCGCCGGGTGATTTTCCTTTTACGAGTATGGTCATCCACTCCCAGATGGTTTCGGTAGTTCCCGGAAGGTCTATGTTGTCGGGGCAGTCTGTGAGTCTTGTGAGGACTCGTTTGACGTTTCCGTCGACGACAGGGGATTGTTGGTCGTGCGCGATACTTGCGATTGCTCCTGCGGTATATCGACCGACTCCCGGCAGGCTCTGCCATTCGTCGGTTGTCACTGGAAGTATGCCGTCGTTTTCGCGAATGACTTTTTGGGCGGCTTTGTGGAGGTTGCGTGCGCGGGAGTAGTAGCCGAGACCTTCCCAGAGTTTGAGTACTGAGTCCTGGCGTGCGGCGGCGAGTTTTTCGACAGTGGGAAAGCGTTTCAGGAAGCGTTCTATGTAGGGTGTACCCTGGTCTACGCGTGTTTGCTGGAGGATGATTTCTGCTACCCAGACAGCGTAGGGGTCTTTGGTGCCTCGCCATGAAAGATCGCGGGCCTGGGCGCGATACCAGTCGACCATTTTGCGTCTGAAAGCGGCTTTTCTTGAGAAGAGGGCGAGGCTTTCGGGGGCTTTCATTACTGGATATCGATTGCGAAAGTGCCGGAAGCTGTCGTGCCGTCGCTGACCTCGATGGTGAGGGTTGCGGTGTATTGGCCAGGCTGGGTATAGATGTGTTCGGCGCGGTTTTCATTTGATCGCGCGTTGTCGCCGAAATCCCAGTGGACGCTTTTTATGGATGTGGGGGCGTAGGAAACGGAATGACCTGCGGGAAAGAATGGTTCGAGGGAGACGGGTAGTCGTCCGGTAGGACTCTGTATGACATCGAGTACGTCAAAGGTTATGGTCTGATTGGTGGGACGTGTCAGCGGCTTGGAGTCGGAGAGTACGGTTACGGGCGCGTTTCCAAGGAGGATATCGGAGAGTGCGCTGATGGTAGCGTTGAGTGAAGTTGTTGCTCCGTAGAGCAGCAGGAGGGCATCGGCGCTCTGATATGTATTTATGTCTCTTGGATAACCCAGCAGGACTACGATGACTTTCAGATTTTTTTTCTTGAGTTCTGCGATGACCTGTGCTTGCGAACGGGCATCGATTCGATTGTCAAAGATGCAGAGTGCGGTCCGGACTCCTTTGGCGGTTCTTTCGAGACGACGGAGTTCGAAGTCCTCAACGCGACCAGTATGCTTTGCAGTCTTGATCTCGAAGTGGTTGACATATTTGAGTTCTTTAGCGAGGATCTTCTTCAGGGGCTGAAGGTCAACGATGCCGGTAATAAAGAGGGGGGTGGACAGGTCTTTTTTTAATGGGAGCAGGTTGGCGTCGTTCTTGAGCAGCGTGGCGGCTCGCTTTTCGATGCGTTGAGCGACGCCGAGTTTTTCGTTTTCGTTCTGCATTTTCAGGGCCTGTCTGACTTCGGGCAGGGGACGATCAAAGAGTCCGAACTTGGATTTTAATGTGAGGATTCGGAGTACGGCATTGTCGATAAGGGCCTCGTCAATATTTCCGTTTCGGACGGCATTTGAGATAAGCGCAATTGCCTTAGGAATCTGTGGCGAGGTTTTGCTCCATAGGAGCATGTCTGATCCGGCAACGATGGACTGCACTGCGGCGGCTTCGGGTTCGTATTTGGTTAGTATGTATGGACCGTCCATTGGACCGGAGATGACGAGTCCCTTGTAGTCGAGTGTGCCTTTGAGCAGTGATGTGATGACTTTGCGAGAGACGCTGGCGGGTTTCATATCGGGATCGATGGTGGGTGCGAGTGTATTTGCGACGTGTATGATTGGGACACCGTGTTTTATGGCGATGAAGTAGGGAAGTCCGTCGCGCTCGATAAAATGGGGGCCGGGTGTGAGCATGATTGCCGGGCCATTGCCGGTTCGATTTGCCTCGCCGCCTGGAAAACCGCTCGGCATCCATAGGATGTCGTTGGTGTAGAAGGCTGTTAGCAGACTGCCGGCGGCGTTGGCCGTAGTCGCGGGGTCGTCTCCGAAAGTGTAAAGGGAACCGAGGGAATTGTTGAGATCTGAGGCGAGTGTAAGCGAGGGGCCAAAGTGGGTGTTGAGTCCCATCCGATGAAAATTATCCGCGACAGTATGAAACAGCTCCTTAGCATCTTCGTTTTCTCCTGATGCACTGAGGGAGAGCATTGAGGGCATGTTCAGGAAGCGATTTGAATTTTTGACTTCACTGTCGGTTGGGGCGAACGCATTTCCAGCGATGAAAAAGGGGATGGAACCGGGGTTCGCTGCTTCGAACTTGCGAACGAGTTCGACGTATTCGATAGTGCTGGAAGCACTGCCGATTTCGGGGAGAATGATTCCTCCGGGGGTGAGCATCTCCAGCAATTTACTGTCCACGGAGGATGGGGCGAGTACGCCGGAGAGGCGCACGAACATGAGCTGCATGATCTTCTGGTCGAGCGTCAGTGAATCGAGGATCGCCTTAACGTCGTCGGTCTGGTCGTCTTGCAGGTCTGGCGTCTCTTGAGTTGGTGTTGTCTGAGGAATCTTAGGGGAAGCGTCGAGTCCCTGACCGACTACTTGAGCACGGCAGACTTGGGAAACTATGAGGGTGGATACGAGCAGTGACACCAGGGGAAATGTAGATATGTACTTGGCTTTCATTGTTTTTGCATGTTATCAGAGCGAACATTGACGTGTAAACCCGGGTTTGACGTGTGGGACGGACTGCCCAGGAGGATTTGCAAGACCGATTTTGTCGAATTGAACGGTTCCAGAGCTACCTGATAGACTGATCGTTCTTGATTCTGAGATATTCTGCGAATTTGGAACGGATTTAACACTATATTGAACGGATAGCTACGATTTTTGATTGGAGATGACATGACTACAGAGCAGTTGAGATTTGATGGTAACGATAAGTACTACCTGGACGAGGAGCTGGGTGCGATAGCGAATATTGCGCTTCAGATGGAGAAGCCTCTTTTGATTACGGGCGAGGCGGGAACGGGTAAGACGCAGCTCGCTTTTCAATTGGCAAACTCGCTTGGCATGGATATTGAAGTACTTCGGTGCAAATCGACGATTAAGGGTGAGGAAGCCTGTTATACGCAGGACACAGTGCTGCGATTGAATGACGCGCGTTTCGGATCCGGTGAGACAGGGCGCGACGTTCAGGAATTTTACGATTATGTGGTGTGGGGGCCGATTGGCCGGGCATTCCGTGCGGACAAGAAGGTTGTTCTTCTGCTTGACGAGATTGATAAGACTGAATCCGATGTACAGGACAACTTGCTTGATATCCTGGATGATTATGAGTTTACGATACGCGAGTTGAATGCGCGAATACAGGCGAATATTAAGCCGGTTATTATTATTACGTCGAATGCGAAACGCGAGCTTTCCGATCCGTTTTTGCGCCGTTGTTATTGCCATCATATTGCGTTTCCGAATCGTGATCAGATGAAGGAAATTATGAAACTGCATTATCCTGACACGAGCGCGGAGCTGATGGAGTCTGCGGTGAGCGTGTTTTACGATCTTCGAGAGCGCGGTTTTGAGAAACCTCCTGCGACAAGCGAGTTGCTGAACTGGGTCGGTGCGTTGGAAGCGACGGGCCAGATTCCGAATTCGGGAAAGCCTCCTTTGACGGGTGTATTGCTGAAGCGTGCAGGTGACATTCAGGCGTTTCGCGGTGATGATACGGGTCAGAAACGGTACTTGTAATCGAAAGGTGCGACGCAATGTCTTTGCCATTGGAAGAAGCTGAATCGTATAACGCTTTGTATGTGGAATTTCTGTATTTGCTGCGCGAGTATGGAGTCCCTGCATCCACGCGTGATCTTCTTGAGTTGAACGACGGTCTGGAAAGAGGCCTTGTCAAAGATCTTGATGATCTGTTTGTTTTCAGTCGCCTTGTTTTTGTTCGTCGGGTTGAGCATATGGATGCTTATGAGCGGGCGTTTGCTTTTTATTTTTACGGGCTTGATATTCCAGCGGTTGAGGAAGGCGATTTGGCGCTGCTGC
>DTSJ01000491.1 GCA_012965445.1 Candidatus Hydrogenedentota bacterium | reverse complement strand
TTCGGGGCATCGAACTCGACCAGACCCGCGAACGCTTCGACGAAGCATCCCTCATGATCGTAAAAGCCCTCGAAACCGGATTCATCGAAGGCGACGGCCCATTCTACCCGCAGACGCGTACCGAAATTCGGCCCCGTCCACACAAGTCCTTCAAAGACAGGATCTACGCAGTAGCAAACTCCCCGGAATCAGTAGAAGCCTGCGCGCGCGCCGGCGGACGAATGATCATGTTCGCGGAAAAACACTGGGACAAACGACTACCATCCATCGAACACCATCGAAAAACATTCTCGGAGGTCCAGGGCCGCGAAGCTCCGCCTGTCATGGTCGCCGATTTCACTTTCTGCCACCCTGATTCCGAATACGCAAAAAAAGCAGGCGAACAGTACCTGACAAGTTATCTTCAAAGCCTTCTCGAACACTATGAACTCATGGGCACCCATCTCGAAGAAACCAAAGGCTATCAGGGCTATGGAGACGTCGCGAAATATCTGCGCAAACACGGATTCGAAAAATACGTCGAAGGTTTTCTCGCCGCGAATGCCTACGGAACCCCCGACGAGATGATCGAAAATTTCCGCAACCGCTACGACGTCATCGGTCCCTTCGAACTCGCAACCTGCTTCCGCTTCGGCGGTATTCCCCACCATGAATCTGAAGCAAGCATGCGTCTCTTTGCAAGCGAAGTCATGCCGGTACTCAAAAGCTGGGACTCAGAATCCGCCGAACTGGCTAAAGATAGCTCCGCTTAGCACTAGAGAATTCTAAGGCTGGAATCCGCGAACACCATGCGGTTGATAGGGCGACTCAAGCGTTTCGATCTCCTCATCACTCAGCGTGATCTCCAGACTGTCAATAGCCGACTCAAGATGCGGCATCTTCGAAGCCCCTACGATCGGAGCGTCCACAGGTGATTTCGACAGCAGCCACGCCAGCGCAACCTCAGCCATCGCAACACCGCGTCCCTCAGCTACAGTCCGCACCGCCTCCACAACGTCCCAGTCGTTAGGATGATCGTATAGATCCACCGCAAACTCATCCGATCCCGCCCTGCTCGTCGAATCTCGATCAGCCACCGATTTACGTCCGCCCGTTAGCAGACCACGCGCAAGCGGCGACCACGGAATACAGCCCACGCCCTCAGACGCACACAGCGGATTCATCTCCCGTTCCTCCTCGCGATAAACAAGATTGTAATGGTTCTGCATCGAAACAAACCGTTCGAAACCATTGATTTCAGAAACGCTCAAACATTTCATAAACTCCCACGCCGACATCGAACTCGCGCCGATATACCGGACCTTCCCCTGTTGAACGAGTTGGTCCAGCGCAGACATAATCTCCTCAATCGGCGTACTCCGGTCCATCCGATGAATCTGGTAAAGATCAATCGTATCCACACCTAGTCGCTTCAAACTCGCCTCACAAGCCTGCTGAATATTCTTCCGCGAAAGTCCCCGCATGTTCTGTCCGCTCGACATTACCCCGCACACCTTCGTCGCAAGCACGACCTCATCCATATTTGCGTACTCTCTCAACGCCTTGCCCGTCACTTCCTCGCTCACGCCAAGCGCCTCCCCCTTCGCCGTGTCCCCCCCCTTTTTCTTCCGCTCCCCTGCAACCTCTGACGGCATAAAATGCCTCTTGGGGTCTTTTGGCCACGGCCTGGGA
>DTSJ01000490.1 GCA_012965445.1 Candidatus Hydrogenedentota bacterium | reverse complement strand
GAAACGTCTCCAGATCGCGCATCTCACCCACCAGCAGTACATCAGGATCTTGACGCATTGCCGCTTTTAGCGCTGCCGAAAAATCAGCTGTATCAATCGTAATTTCGCGCTGATTCACAATCGCCGATTTGTCCTGATGGATGAATTCAATCGGATCTTCAATTGTAACGATGTGGCATTTCCGTTGTTCGTTTATGTGGTCGATCAGCGATGCAAGTGCCGTAGACTTCCCGCTGCCGGTCGTTCCCGTGATCAACACCAGACCTCGCACATACTCCGCAAGTTTCAGCGCCGCACTCGGTAGATTCAACTGCTCAAACGTCAGCATCTTCGTCTTGATCCGCCGCATGACAAGCGAGACTTGGCCGCGCTGACGAAATATATTCACACGAAACCGTCCGACACCCTTCTCCGTAAACGCAAGATCGATCTCGCCGCGCTTGAGGAAATGCCGCTTCTGATCCACACCCAACAAGATGTCCACGAAACTTTCGATGTCAGCCGAATCAACAATAACATCACGATCCGGTTCGATGTTTCCGTCGATCCGATAGTAGACTGGACAACTCGTCTTCAGATGTATGTCCGAAGCGTCCTTTTGGATACCGCGTTGAAGCACTTTCAGAAACTTGTCGCGTTGCTCGCTCACAGACTCTTCTTTCTCTTTCGCATAAACGCCGGAATACTCAAATCCTCATCCGCCTCCACTCGTTTCGTAGGCTGTGGAGCATCAGTATCTTCCGTCGGAAACAATAACTCATCTGCACTCTTTTCAGATGCTGCCTCATCAGTTTCTTCCGACTCTGCCTCTGTAGACGCAGAGTCGCTCTCAACTGCGACAGACGTAGCCGTGCCTTGGGCAATCCGTTCGCTGTTCGCAAGATATTCCTGCGATACCCCCGGGGAAAAACCCGCAGCAATCACGGTCACTTGAAGCTCAGGCCGTTCGTCATCATCAATTACCGCGCCGAAAATTATATTCGCGTCCGGATGCGCCGCAGCCTGGACCGTAGATACGGCCTCCTGCACCTCCCGCATCCCGATATCACATCCTCCCTTGATATTCACAATCACGCCCTTAGCCCCATGAATATTACTCTGCTCAAGCAAAGGACAGATGATCGCCTCGTCCGCCGCTCTGACAGCGCGCCCCTCTCCTTCCGCAACACCAATACCCATCAGTGCGCGACCGCGAGACCGCATAATCGTGCGCACATCCGCGAAATCAAGATTGATTAGACCGGGAATTGTAATCAGCTCAGATATGGCCCGAACACCATTGTGCAGCACCTCATCAGCCTGATGAAACGCGTTCAGCAACGAGATATTTTCCTGGCAAAGACGTTCAACACGATCATTCGGAATCACGATCATTGTGTCGACTTGCTCTTCAAGTTCAATAAGACCCTTTAGAGCATTCTGCATACGTTCTGCACCCTCAAAAGCAAACGGCAGAGTCGCGATACCCACGGTCAACGCGCCGCTCGATCGCGCTACTTCCGCCACCACCGGTGCCGCTCCCGTACCCGTTCCGCCCCCAAGGCCCGTCGTCACAAATATCATGTCAGCGCCGGAGATCACATCGAATATCCGTTCCCGATCATCCAGCGCTGCCTGCTTCCCAATATCCGGTTTCGCACCGGATCCCAAGCCTGATGTCAGATCAGAACCAATCTGAAGCCGAGTACCCGCTGGAGATTTCTTCAGCGCCTGCGCATCAGTATTGATCGCAATAAAATCCACGTCCCGCAGATTCTCTTCGATCATGCGCGTGACCGCGTTCCCCCCGCCGCCGCCTACGCCGCATACCTTGATAAGCGCATTCTGCTCGAAAGACGGTGTTTCGTTACTGAGACCAATGCTCATAGCAAACTACTCCTATCAGTTCCCCCGATTCGGAACTGGCGCCCCGAACCATGACGACATCATAGTATCACCCGCGCTGTCCCTACACAACCCTCTCAGATTTCCTAAAGCCTATTTACACACCAGATTGTCCTCAAATCTCAGATCCAGGTACTCGTTGCAATTCAATGAGCCTCCCTCGCTTTCCCAGAGAACATTCAACCGCATCGCCTGACCTTCTACATCGTCGTGTCCCCACCGGATCTCATAAACGAGGTCATCACAATACATCACCAACTCCCTCTCAGAAAGGGCCGCTATCTCCGATACCGTGATACCCTTCGCCATGGGAAGTCGGGAAAACTCGGCCCACACCGCCAATGCACCCTGCAGCCCTGCCTGACCCAGCTCATCACCTATTTCAACGAAATCCAGCTCCCCGACATTGGTAATAAACGGAGTCAACGGCGATTCCTCGCTCGCAAATTCCCGAAGGACCACTCCATCCTCATCAATCAGATAGGAACGACTGTTCAATTGAAGCGTCAGGATGCCGACTCGCTCTGTGATTTCCAGAATCACCGTATCCGGGAACACCTGTCGCAATGTGCACGCACGAACGTAGGGAAGTTCCTCCACGGAACGACAGACTCCCTCGACGTCCAAATAGAGAACGTTGCCGCCTTCCAGCAATCCCGACTGACGCACGACGTCATCCTCATCCAATACCCGCAGTCCCTCTATCCGAATCGTACCAACCCGAAACTGTTCGGAACCCACCGTGTATTGATAAAAATAGTAACCAAGAGCACCAAGGGCTGCAACACACACGCCCGCTTCAAACACCAGCAGGAATCGTTTTCGACTCTGCGGCGGTTTGCGTCCGCGTTTGCGGTGTGCATATGCACTCTGTTTCCCCATTACACGCCAGCCAGCTCGTCAAGAAGAGAAGGCACTATCCTGTTCACATCACCAGCACCCAGCACCAATACCACATCACCGGCCTCAAGCTGCGGAATCAGTGCATTAGCCACGCCATTCATGTCGCTCACCAGAGACACATGATCCGCCCCGGATGCCCGTGCATGATCAACTATCAATCCCGAATCCACGCCCGGCAGCGCTTCCTCTCTCGACGGATAAATGTCCGTCACAATGGCAAGGTCAAACTCACTCAATATATCGCTGAACTCCGCATAAAAAAACTTCGTGCGACTGTACAAGTGTGGTTGAAACACACAGACCACGCGATTCGGCTCCATCCACCGGATGGCCTCAAGCGTACTCTGGATCTCTGTCGGATGGTGCGCATAATCCTCAGCAACCGTAATCTCTTTTGACTCGCCGCGAACTTCAAGCCGCCGTTCGACCCCGTCGAAATGCCGAAGGCCTTCACAAATAACGTCAAACGAAAGACCAAGGCACAATCCCACCGTACAGGCCGCCAAAGCATTCCGAACATTGTTCTCCCCCAGCGACCGAACCTCCAGCGTTCCCAGCAGCCCCTCAACGCCTAGCCGCTCGTCCTCACACACCACATCAATACTGGTTGTCACGCTCCGAATTCGACTCGCCATACTCTCCGAGGTGTCGTTGTGACCCAGACGCATGTTCATACCCCGCAGCGATGCCCCCTCTTCAAGACCATAGGTAATCGCCACACTTTCGATCGAATTGAGTACTCTTCGAACGTTCTCTGAATCGCTGCACAATACGGAGTACCCATAAAAAGGAACCCCGTTACAGAAGTCAACGAATGCCCGCTTCAGATTATCCAGCGTACCGTAATACTCCAAATGCTCCGTGTCAATATTCGTGACTACCCCAATCGTAGGATGGAGCCTCAAAAACGAACCGTCATGCTCATCCGCCTCAGCCACAATATACTCTCCGGCCCCCCAACGCGCATTCGTTCCACTCCGATGAAGAATCCCCCCCACAATCGAAGTAGCCCCAATATCCGCCTCGTCCAGTATCGCGCTGATCATCGAAGTCGTCGTCGTCTTACCGTGGCTGCCGCCCACGACGACAGCATTCGGTTTCATACGAAGAATATCCGCCAGCACCTCGCTGCGATGGAGGATCGGAATCCCACGTTCCCGCGCAGCTCTTACTTCCGCATTATCATCCCCCACAGCCGCGGACACCACCACGATCGCTGCGTCGCCTATATTCTCCCCGGCATGGCCCTCATGAAACCCAAGACCAAAACCCTCCAGACGCTTCACAATGCTCGAGGTGATCAGATCAGATCCCGTAACACTATAGCCCAGATTCATCAGTATCTCAGCAAGACCGCTCATACCGATCCCGCCAACCCCGACGAAATGAATCTGTTTGGTAGTGCCAATCAACACTGGAGCGCCTTACCGGGCCATGCCCGATTCCCCCGTTCAAAATTTCCAGCAGTATATCAAAGCCAAACACACCCACGATAAAGAAATTCTGCATGAGATTCATATGATAAACACATTTGAGATCGCTGAACTCCAAACGAAGATTTCCGTAACTCTATTCGGAAAACATCCAAAGAGTTGCATCCCCCCACGTTATTCGGGCAGGATTCCAAATAACTTGACTCGGACCTGAGACATTGTGTTTCGCAATAAGCCTTCAAATCCGGTCAAGTTATTCACGCCAAATCTCTCAGGTTTATAAAAAGCTATCCAAGCACGGAGAACTTACAAAACATGATTCAAGCACTCAAAAGTCTTTTCTCACCCGAAACATCCGATTCGCATGTACTACCGCCGTCCAACGTTCGCGAAGAACGATTGAAAGCCGCCACCTGCGTCGTACTCCTCGAAATGGCCATGGCTGACGACGAATTTACCGCAGAAGAACGTACCAGCGTCGTTCAATCATTGCGAACACGTTTCGTCCTTACAGAAGAAGACGCAAACGAACTCATCGAACTCGCTACCGAAGAAAGAAAAGAAAGCAAGGATTTATGGGCGTTTACCCATCAAATCAACGACTCATGCAATCACGATGAAAAATTGGAGATCATCGACGAAGTCTGGCGCGTCGTCGTTGCTGACGGATCAATCGACGGACACGAAAACCATCTCGCCCATCAGCTGGCCAAACTCTTCAATCTCACGCACGGGGAACTCATAGAGTCTAAGACGAAAATCCTCAAAGAAGCACGTAACGCCTGACCCGTTCAGAAACCAATCACTGGCGGACCAGTTCACCCTTCCCGCCGTCCCACGCACCGCCAGATGTAAAACGATACCGATACCGCTCACGCGCAACCGCACGTCCGGGAATATCAGCGTTCGCAGCAGCCGCTTCGGTTCGATTCGCAAATCGTGCGCTTTCATTCAACACGTAAGCGTACTCAATCAGACCCCTGAAGCCTGTTTCTTTCCGATTCCCCTGACGACCAATAGGCTGGGCATCCAGCGGATACGACTTCGTGTACACGCGCACTTCCTTATAAAACTTTCCCCGAAGCGCATCGGAACCGTCGTACCTGATCTCCCCATGCCGATTCGCGGAATTCAAACGCTTGATTTCCGTCGCGCCAACGGCTCGCATCGACTCCATTACACGGTCAGCCCCGGATACATAATCTTCCGGCCGATCCCGTATACCAAAATCCTGAAGAATTGTGTTGCCGACACCTCCCCCGCAGCCGACAAAGAAAATTGACGTGATAGCTATACAGAATGTGCGCACGATAACCCCCTTCTACAAAATCAACTACGCCTGAAAGAAGTATAGCAAGGTCGATATCGATTCACAAACCCGATTTAGCGAATGAAATCAAGCAATGTGTTCTGAATCACTCGTGCCACAGCATTCAGCGCAGATTCGAAGGCGTTTTGCTGTACATCGAACTGTAACATCGTCTCCGCAAAATCAGCATCCACCTTATTCGAAAGCTGCTCCTGAAGTGACAATATAAAGTCCTCAGTGTTGTTCAATACGCTTTCAAGACGGTTTTGCGTTGCACCAATACGCGCGAGAGAGTAAGGTCTGAACACTCAGCTGACGCTTAAAACCGTTCGTCGATAGATTCGCGATGTTATTGGCAATTACCGCCTGACGATCCTCAACCGCGATCATCCCATTTGCCGCTGTGTACAATCCCTGAATCATGTACCAATCTTCCTTTGCGCGTATCTCAATCCGTTCCCTAGTCCCGCTGCACAATACAATCCCATGGGATGGCCCCGGTGCTGTTCCAGCGACGGAATCGAATACCTAGGGGAGTATCACGAACACCGGGCCAACCACTCACGGATTGGACTAAAATGGGAGCAGGTCCAAAATCCATAACGCAACCCCTATGCCAATCCAGTCGAAACTTGAAGATCCCCCCATGTTTCCAGTATCAACACCCCTGTATCACAAACGAAACTCTCCCAAAACAAGATGCGCGGGCAAGAATATATTTCCACACACGGAAAA
>DTSJ01000489.1 GCA_012965445.1 Candidatus Hydrogenedentota bacterium | reverse complement strand
AATCGACCCCTCAACTTCGCCGAATGGGAAGAGCGAAAGGGCCAGACAATCTACATCAGCGCGACCCCCGCCGACTATGAACTGGAACACAGCGAAGGCTTGATTGTAGAGCAGGTAGTCCGCCCGACCGGACTCATCGATCCGCCTGTTGAA
The DNA here is from genome assembly GCA_012965445.1 of Candidatus Hydrogenedentota bacterium. Next base: position 1,520 of record DTSJ01000489.1, on the reverse strand, counting down.
ATTCGGTCTGCGGATACTCAGGTCGACGATCTGCTCGAGGAAATCAGGCAGTGTGTGAGTCGCGAAGAACGCGTGCTGGTCACGACATTGACCAAGCGAATGGCCGAGGATCTCACAGACTACTATCGTGACGTAGGCATTCAGATTAAATACATGCACAGCGACACGGAAACTCTCGAACGCATCGAACTGGTCCGTTCTCTGCGTGCAAAAGAGTTTGACGTACTCGTTGGCATAAATCTGCTGCGAGAAGGGCTCGACATTCCAGAGGTCGCGCTAGTCGCTATCATGGACGCCGACAAGGAAGGATTTCTGCGCTCCGAACGTAGCCTCATCCAGACCAGCGGACGTGCCGCGCGCAACCTAGACGGAAGAGTGATCATGTACGCGAACTCCACGACGGGTTCCATGAAAGCGGCCTTCGGCGAGATGGAGCGCCGTCGCGAAAAGCAGCAGGCCTACAACGAAGAACACGGCATAACGCCGACATCCATTGTCAAAGCCATCGAGGAGCGTGAAGACCTGGCCTACGAAACCCGTCTGACACGCCCGTCGAAGGTCGCGGAAGATGCCGAAAGCTACATCGCGGGGTCTGACATTGCGAAAACCATCGCATCGCTGAAGAAAAAAATGAAAAACGCCGCCGACCACATGAACTTTGAAGATGCCGCAGAATATCGCGACCGCATCCAGGATCTCGAAAGGCGACGCGTCGAGCTTGGGATTTAGGTTTTCCTCTCCAAAAAAGCGCGATCCACGCCAGATCGAGATTCCATTCGAATGTCGCCTATGGTAAACTGGAAAACAGGTTGCATTGGATCGTCCAATTGGGGGGCTGTCATTCGTGGCACTACATCATAAAATTGGTTTCCTCGGCTTCGGCAATATGGGCCAAGCGATTGGGAATGGCCTTCTAGATGCCCGGGAAATTTCACATAACCAGTTGGTACTGCACGACTTATATCCAGACACGTTGGAATCCTACGCCGAAAGAGGCTCCATTCTCGCACGATCCCCGGCCGAGCTTGCCCGCCTGTCCGATGCATTGCTGCTTGCTACGAAACCGCAGGACATGGATGCGGCTTTGGAGGATATTGAACCCGAAAACGCCGGCGACACCCTCTATATTTCCATTGCCGCAGGACTGTCTATCTCCTATTTCCAAAAGCACTTAGGAGACTCGGCGCGCATCATCCGCGTGATGCCCAATACCCCCGCAATGGTCAATGCCGGAGCGGCAGCGTACGCGCTGAGCGATACCTGTACGGATGCCGACGAAGCTCTCGCCAAAGCCATATTCGAGTCGATTGGAATTGGCGTCAGCGTTCCCGAGTCCTCTCTCGATGCCGTCACCGCACTTAGTGGAAGCGGTCCGGCGTACTACTTTTATTTGGTGGAATGTTTCGTTGACGCAGGAGTAGAATTGGGACTATCGGAAAAACAGGCAACCGATCTCGCTGTGCAGACATTATACGGTGCAGGGAAGATGCTCAAAGACACAGGTGAATCCGCAGCAACGC
>DTSJ01000488.1:269-1674 GCA_012965445.1 Candidatus Hydrogenedentota bacterium | reverse complement strand
ATGAGCCATCGGCATCTGGGCGCAGGGGCTGACGGTATTATTCTGATTATGCCTGATGAGGCCCAGAACTTCCGGATGCGGATTTTCAACGCGGACGGCAGCGAGGCTGAGACGTGCGGCAATGGTATTCGATGTTTCGCGAAGTATGTTTATGAACGGGTGATGACCGACAAGACTGAGTTCGTAATTGATACGCTCGGCGGGCCGAATGGGGTTTCTCTGAGCGTTGACTCCGGTGAGGTCGTTTTTGTGCGTTCGAATATGGGGGCTCCGAAGTTTGAGCGGTCGGAGATTCCTATGGAAGGGCCGGAGGGACGGGTGCTTGAGGAGGCGCTGACGGTGGGCGATGAAACGTTTGAGGTTACCTGTGCAAATATTGGGAACCCTCACGCGGTGATTTTCGTCGATGATGCCACTGCAATTGATCTTGCTGATCTTGGCCCGAAAATCGAGAACCACCCCGCTTTTCCCCAGCGTACCAATGTCGAATTCGTCAGTGTGATTGATCGTCAGAACATCACGATGCGGATCTGGGAACGCGGCAGCGGCATTACGATGGCGAGCGGTAGCGGATCCTGTGGCGCGGCCCTCGCGGCGATGGTCACTGATCGCGTCGAAAAAAAAATAAACGTGCATCTCGTGTACGGCCAGTTGGGAATCGAGTGGGCTGAGGATGGGAATGTATATCAGGAAGGCCCGGCGACCGAAGTGTACAATGGCGAGTGGCCCGACTAAATCTGAATTCTGGAGAACCTTATGGAACGCGAAACGTTTATCCCATTTTCAAAAGAAGGCCCTGACGCAATTGAGTATCTGCGGGGCATTCTTCGCGACGCGCGCGCGACCACGCTTGATCGTCTCGCAGACTTGTCTCAGGAAGAACTTGACTGGCAGTATGCTGACGGCTGGAACTCTATTGGCGCACTTCTCAGCCATTTCATTGCGAACGACCATTACTTCCGGATTCTTTTTGTGATAGGACGCAGACTTACAGATCCTGAGCTGGATCGCTGGAATCCGGGCCAGGAAATGGGTGCACAGCTGCCGAAACTCCTCGGGACATCGCTTGCAGAGCTGCTGACCAAGATGGAGGAATCGCGCAGCGAGCTTATGGACTCCCTCGAAGACGTAACGCCGGAATATTTTACTGCGCAACGGGAGGGCTATAACCCCGATACTGGTTTCAACCTCGCTTGGGCGCTCTATCATCTTGCTGAAGATGAAGTTCATCATCGGGGACAAATCAGCATGCTGCGCAAGCTGTATGCCTAGTTGAGAACGTAGGAATAGACCGGGGTGAAGGGTGCATCAATCGGCTTGATATGCTATGGTACTGCGCATCTCGGAACGACCATGCAAACTGGGGAATATGTCGTTGCGCAACAGCCTTGCTAGGCACGATGAA
>DTSJ01000488.1:0-259 GCA_012965445.1 Candidatus Hydrogenedentota bacterium | reverse complement strand
AGTCTGCGTCCTATCACAAAAAGAATCCGGAAGTAATGGTCGTTCGCAATGAAATGGCTGAGATGGGGATTAAAATAGCCATTTTGCTGTCGGGAAGCGGCACGACTTTTCAGAACATCATGGATTGCTGTGCTTCTGGCGATATTGACGGAGAAGTGGTATGTGTGTATGCGTCCCGAGGAGATGCCTACGGTCTGACGCGCGCGGAAAACGCCGGGATTCCGAACGGTGCTGTCCCGCGCAAGGAATTTGGCTTCGT
>DTSJ01000487.1:919-6289 GCA_012965445.1 Candidatus Hydrogenedentota bacterium | reverse complement strand
GCGAAGGCGTATGAGGAAGAATTTGGCGTCAGCATACAGATTCAATACGGCGGCTCTGGAACGCTGTTGAGTAATCTGGAGATCAGCAATCAGGGAGACCTCTATATCGCCGCGGATACGTCGTATACGGATATCGCGCGCGATAAGGGACTTGTTCAGGAGACGCTTCCGCTATCGCTGCTCGAACCGGTAATCGCGGTGCCGAGGGGTAATCCGAAAGGTATTGAGAGTGTCGACGATCTTCTGCGCGACGGATTGCGCCTATCACTTGCCAACCCGGACGCTGCATCGGTAGGCAAGACTGGAAAGAAACTACTCACTAAAATCGGACTTTGGGAACGAATCAACTCTGCTGTTCTCGAAAACGGTGTATTCAAGCCTACTGTTAATGAAGTAGCGAATGACGTAAAGCTTGGCGCGGTTGATGCGGCGATTGTATGGGACGTGACGGTGAATCAGTACGATGAGCTTGAGGCGATCGCGATTCGGGGCAGCGATGACTTTGTTAAACATGTGACTATTGGTGTGTTGAATGCGTCCAAGCAATCGGCAAAGGCCTTGCGTTTCGCGCGTTATCTCGCGGCGCCGGAAAAGGGATCCCCGATATTTGAGAAGCACGGATTTCCGAGTGTTCCCGGTGATCCGTGGGCGAAATCGCCGGAGATTCTTTACTACAGCGGGGGCGTGAACCGCGTTGCGATTGAAGAAACGTTGCGGGCATTCCAGGAACGGGAGGGCGTGTCCATCGTCACGGTGTACAACGGCTGCGGAATTCTTTTGGGGCAGATCAAGAGCGGCGGCGAACCGGACCTGTACCACACCTGCGATGCCAGTTTTATGAGGGGCGTTGAGGCGCAGTTCGGGCGTGCTGCGGAGATTTCCAGAACTGATATTGTCATCATTGTGCAAAAAGGGAATCCTTACAACATTCGGACGCTAGCGGATCTGGGGGCGAAGAAACTGCAACTTGGAGTCTGCAATGAGGATCAGAGTACGCTTGGCACTATGACAGCGAGTCTATTGCGAGAAAACGGTTTGTTCGATTCTGTCAATAGGAATGTCGTGGTCAATACTCCTACGGCGGACTTGCTCGTGAGCCAATTGACGGTGGGACAGTTGGACGCTGCGATAGTTTATAAGGCCAACGCAACGTATATTCTGGACAAAGCGGATGTCATACCGCTTGGACTGGATGGTGCTGTCGCTACGCAGACGATTGCCATCGCACATGAAACGCGGAATCCTCAGTTGCTGAAGAGGCTGGAAGAAGCGCTGCGTACCGCTGAATCGGAAAAACGCTTCCTGGACAGCGGCTTCGAATGGTTTCCAGTGAGTGCTGCCGAATGAGCGATGACTCCCCTGCGGCTGCCGACTCGTCCGGGCATCGGGTAAAATCGGATCTGCCCTTCTATATCGGACTCAGCGTTCTTGGAAGCGTTTATGTTTTATTGATCGTTGCGATGTTGATCGCGGACGCTTCGTATACTTCGCCGTCAGAACTTATCAAAACTTTCCAGTCTCCCGAGATTCGCTTTGCGATCAAACTGAGCCTTATCAGCTGCACGATTACGACGCTGCTCTCCCTGTGGGTGGCGGTACCGATTGGTTACGCGATGTCGCGTTTCAAGTTTCCGGGCAAAGTAATTCTCGATTCGATTCTTGATATTCCGATCGTTTTACCGCCGCTTGTAGTTGGATTGAGCCTTTTGATCCTGTTCTCTACGGCGCCGGGTATCTGGTTTGAGTCGGTGTATGAGGGGATAACCGGATCGCGCATCACTTACGCGATTCCGGCTGTTATTCTTGCTCAGTTTACGGTTGCCGCGGCCTTTGCGGTGCGTACGATGCGTGCGACATTCGAAGAGATTACTTCGCGACGGGAACAGGTAGCGTTGACGCTGGGGTGTTCGCGAAGCCAGGCTTTCTGGATGGTCGCACTTCCTGAAGCGCGTGCTGGTCTCGTGGTTGCGGCGACGCTTGCATGGGCGCGCGCGCTGGGCGAATTTGGACCGATTCTGATATTTGCGGGGGCTACGCGCATGAAAACGGAAGTCATGCCGACGACGGTGTTCTTGGAAATGAGCGTCGGGAATGTTGAGGGCGCGGTGGCGGTGTCACTGCTGATGATTCTGTCGGCGGTATTCGTGTTGGGACTAGTCCGTATGTTCGGATCGGAAAAATATATTCGTTAGAGGACTGGTTTTGATACGCATCGAAAACATAAACGCTGAGGCTGGCAATTTTAGATTGAAGTCCGTCTCGCTAACGATACCTACAGGGGCCTACGGCATTCTGATGGGTAAAACGGGATCGGGCAAGACGACTTTGCTTGAAGTTGTATGCGGATTGAAGGCGGCATCGTCGGGCCGGATCGAATTGATGGGTGCGGATCTCACGAATGCAAAGCCTGCGGAGCGCAACATCGGTTACATTCCTCAGGATGCGGCATTGTTTACGCACATGAATGTGGCGGAACAGATGGGGTTCGCGCTGAGGGTGCGCAAATGGAGCAAGAGTGCGATTGCTGAACGGGTACATGAGCTGGCAGAACTGCTTTCTATAACCGAACTGCTTCATCGCAAACCATTCGGGCTGAGCGGCGGGGAGGTACAGCGGGTGGCGCTCGGACGTGCGCTGGCGTTTCGGCCATCAGTGCTGTGTCTGGATGAGCCGTTGAGTGCTCTGGATCATGAGACGCGACTGAGTATCTGTGATGTTCTCCAAGAGATCAAGACGCAGACAGGGGTCACATTTCTGCATATCACGCATGACATCAATGAGGCGGAACGTCTGGCGGACGTAATGCTGGAGATGGAAGCCGGATCAATCGTCGCGAAAAAGGGATAACGAATGGACAGAAAAACCCATCCCCAGACGAGCCGGAGAGGGGTCAAAGATACACGATTTATAAACTGTAACTTTACTTAGACGGGTTTTACGTTTGTTGCTTCAGGGCCTTTACGGCCTTCTGCCGGCTCGTATTCAACCTTCTGGTTGTCTTCGAGGGTTGAGTAACCTTCCATTGCGATGTTTGAGTAGTGGACGAATACATCCGAACCACCGTCATCCGGGGAAATGAAGCCGAAACCTTTTTGATCGCTGAACCACTTTACTGTACCTGTTGCCATTTGTTTTTCTTTCTTCGCTCTTCAGTTGAAAAGCATTTCGTTGCTCCATGCTACATCTAGAAATGTTTTTCAATTCAAGATTTTGTAGCTATTCTAAATTCCGACAAGTTTATCGCATATTGAGTTGTCGAAACAACAGTTAATTCTCAGATTTCACACTTGTTATTGATTCGAGATCGCAGATCATCACTATATGCCTAATTTCATTGACTTTACGGCGATGCATCGGCTATCCTCATGCTCTGTAAAGTGTTATTAAAACTCAATTTTCGTATCAAAAATGCGACCTCTATTTTGGCGAAAGTAAACTCTTTTGTCGAGCAATCGAGCTGTAAGAACCAGCCTCAATATGGTTAAATCCATTCATCGGACATAAAAGGAACGTACATGAGCGACGCTTCGTACACTTTCTCCTTCGGCCCTTGGAACATCCACGAGGGGAGCGATCCCTTCGGCCCGGAAGTCAGACCCTCTATCTCCTTCGCTGACAAACTGACGCGCTATAAAGAACTGGGATTCGACGGGGTCCAGTTTCACGACGACGATGCCGTGCCTGATATTATCAACAAATCGGCGAGCGAACTTTCCAAAGAGGCAGCAGAGATGAAGAAAGTTCTGGACGATGCCGGTCTCGTCGCTGAATTCACGGCACCCCGGCTTTGGGAGTCTGCGGACGGAATAGACGGTTCCTACACGTCCAACGATCCCGAAATTCGTAAGCGGGCTATCGAGCGTTCGAAGCGGAGTGTGGATGTCGCGAAGGAACTGGGCTGCAACATGCAGGTGCTGTGGTGGGCTCGCGAAGGCACGTATATCCGCGAATCTAAGGATGCTGTTGCGGCATACGGGTACCTCGTTGAAGCGGTCGATGCCATTCTCGATCATGATTCGACGATTGAGATCGCCATTGAGCCAAAACCGAATGAGCCGATGGACCATGCTTACGCGCCGACGATTGGCCATGCGCTCGCCATTGCGTATCGGACGAAGGACCCGTCACGCGTGGGCGGCCTTATTGAAAGCGCGCATGCGATTCTTGCCGGATCTGATCCTTCTGATGAGATGGCTTTTGCGCTCGCGGAAAATAAATTGTTCAGCGTACACCTGAACGATCAGAACGGCCTGAAATTCGATCAGGACAAGACTTTTGGTTCAGTTAATTTGCGCATGGCGTTTAATCAGGTGCGGGTGCTGGAATCCGCTGATTACGCTTCGACCGGGCGCATGGTGGGTCTTGATGTAAAAGCGATGCGGACACAGAAGGCTGAAGTCGCTTCGATGCACCTTACGAACAGCCGCAAGGTTTTTCTGGCACTGGTGGACAAGGTGCGCAGCTTTGACACTAAGCGAGAAGCCGAATATATTGCCAAACGCAACTACGAAGCACTTGAGATAATGGTACTTGATCATCTGATGGGGTTATAGGCGATGCCGTCACGACTCGAGACGAAGCTGGACGCTATCCGTGCGAACCCAAACTCGAATGAGTTTATCATTGCCGATGCGAAGGACGCGGACATGGCTTTCGGCGTTGCCGCGACTGGCCCATCCGCCAACGGTAAGCATCCTTCGTTGGCGGACTATCGCCAGAAAATTCGCGATGTCGTCGAACAGAACATCGTGGATATCGTTATCATGTCCGCCTCCACCAGCGAGCAGCTTGTTCTTGACGAACGGATTTTCGACAAGACTGAGGTGACTCCTGCTGCCCGCGCAAATGACACCTCTGACATCTGGCTTCCGCGGCATGGCAAATACACCGAATCGCCCTCCCGGCCGTTTTGCTCTGCGACGCTTGATCATATCCAATGGGGACGGGGCACGTGCAGCATTGAGGAACGCAGGCTTGGAACGAATCTGGGCCTGTATTCGATCACGTTCAACAACGATGTCGACCATGATCACGCATCCCTGTCGGCATTCAACGATTTTCGTGCCGAAGCCGAGTCGAAGGATTTCGAATATTTCCTTGAGGTTTTTGCGCCCAACATTGCGAATACCGTGCCTCCCGAGGGAGTCGGGCATTATTTGAACGACATGATTGCGCGAACGCTCGGAGGCATTACCAGCAAAAACCGTCCCTTGTTCCTGAAAATGCCTTACTGTGGCCCGGATGCACTCGAAGAACTGGTCGCGTATGATCCCTCTCTTATCGTAGGCATTCTTCGCGGCGCGCACGTGTTCAGTGTGATGTCGTGGTGTCTTGGGCTGGACAACCGAAGCCCTGTACGGGTACACGCTA
>DTSJ01000487.1:0-909 GCA_012965445.1 Candidatus Hydrogenedentota bacterium | reverse complement strand
GGATGCGTTTACGCTCCTCGCGGAGACGAAGAAACACGGAGGCCGGGCAGCGCTGTTCGGACGTAAAATCAATAATGCCGAAGATCAGCTTCTGATGATCGAACTTCTGCGCCAGGTCGCCGACGGAAACATTCAACCCAGAGAAGCGGTGAATACGTACCACAAGAAACTTGAAGACAAGCGAATAATCCCCTTTCGCTCAACGGAAGACGATCTCAAGATCACCGCGCCCGGGCTGGCCTACGTATAGAGCGTTCTAGGCCACTTCCTTTTCGTCTTCCTCGAGCTGAAACTGCTTGTAGTGATGATGACAATGAACGCCGTGCAGATGGCTCCACTTCGTGAGGGTTAGCGGCCCCAAGCCCGGATTTACATGCTTTTCATCTGGATTACTATCGAGTTTGGCGACGAATTCCCGCATGGCCTGCACCAGTAGTTTCTTTTCCTCGTCGAAGTCGCCTTCCGGGGTCGGTGTCACATAGTCCGGTCCCTTGATCTTGCCCCCCCGGCCACTCCGTCAAAATGTTAAATGCAAAAATCCACAGGAGCGTACGGATGACTGGCTTGCTCTCGTTCGCAGCTTCCTGCTTACCAGTGGACATTTCATAGCTGTATCGTAGATGCCTGATCATACCGCAAGCATCAAGGGTACCGAAAACCCTTTCGCTGTCCGACCGCAGTCGATCCAGAATCTTGATGTGGCGCTCAATCGATAACTTGGTCACCGCCTCAATCATGAATTCATTCCTCCGAAGGACACTCTATAGATGAAATTCCCCGCGCCCTGAGTTCCCAAGCAGGCGGTTCGCCGCCTCATCACCGACAATCTGTTCTTTCCTGCCGTTCCATTGCAGGGGCCTGCCGACGCGGTAAGACAGATTCGCGAGAATACACAGCACGGCTACCTGA
>DTSJ01000486.1 GCA_012965445.1 Candidatus Hydrogenedentota bacterium | reverse complement strand
CCAGGACCCGATCCATAGTCCATCAGGCCAGATACGGCGGAAGCCATGCCGTCAAGCGCGATAACGCCATTGGCGGTATGGTGTGTCCTTGGCGATGATTGTAGAGACCGAGGCGCGCCGGTTTGCCGTACAGTCTGTACACCGCTAGGGCAGCTTCCAGATAGGGCCACGAGCGGTCACCGTCCGCTACCGACGTCGTTGGGGGACCCGACTCGCCGCCGAGAATGAGAAAGGCGCGTGGTGCTATCAGGGCCAGCAGCTGATGGTGATTCAGTGTGAACCCGGGCTTGTGAATTTCTGAACCAAGGTACCACGGGGCCTGCCAATTAGTGAAGCCAAAACCGATTCCGCCTTCACTGGCTACGGCCGCTTTGACGCGTTCATCGAAAGCCGCGAGATAGAGCGACTCTTTGGCGCCAAGGGAGTGGCCGGCGGCACCAATTCGATCGGGATCGACTTCGGGGAGACTGTTGAGCACGTCGACCGCGCACTGCGCATCATTGAGCATTTTGCGCATGCCAAGTGTACCTGGATGCCGCGACTGAAAACGGGCTGCCGCGGCTTCATACCCCAGCGAGGTATCCTGCCACAAAAAACATCTTGGACAAAAAACGACAAAGCCTTGTCGGGCAAGTTTGAGGCCCAGCGCACGTGAGTCGCGCCCTGTTACTCCTGCTACTTCAAAGATGGTATCCTTTGTTGTAGAGTGCAATACAACGAGTGCGGGACGTGTCTTATCGCCTATCGGATCAGGGTAGAGAAGATACCCCTCGACGGCCTGTCCCACTTCCGATTCATAACGCACGAGCAACCTGCGGCAACCATCGGGCCGGTCCTCCGACAGCGTCGTCAGTTGAACAGGCGGTCGTTCGGGCATGGGGCCAAGAAAACCCAGCCAGCGATCACGAATTGCAACTCGGCACTTTTGCCATTTCGCTTGGGTTGTAATGGGGGATCCGTCCTCTGTTATGAGAAGCGGTTCGAAGTAACCTGTGTCCCTTAGGGCAGGATTCGTTGGTGCCTGCTGCACCTCGGCGAGCCAAGGAATCTCCTGTTCCGGTGCCGCGAACAGCTTTCCTGGTAAGGCAAGGCTCATTGCTAATCCCCCCGTCAATGTCAGAAAAGTTCGTCTGTTCTGTTCGGTGTTCAAAATGACCTTCCTGAGTGCTCAGTCCAGAATTTTACCGATGCATTTTTGGAGGATACTGAAGGCCGTTGAGAGCTACCTAGCGACTTCTTCATGGCGCGCTTCATTTCACCTTCGACATCCTTATCGACCCAGAGCCACGTATGATTTTCGTTGAAACCATCCGCGGTCGCGGCATCTGTAGGAATGTATCCGGGCGCACACTCGCCGTATCCCGCGACCATCACGGTGCTTTCCGGGCGCATCGTTTGCGCCATTAGCTGGTACCCAACGAATGATTCGGCGGGCATGAGCAGAAATTGGACTTTTCCCAGAACAATCGTGGGCACGTCAATCGTTGGTTGCGTTTCCAGGCGTTTTCGCCAGCTGAGTCCCATGGCGGCAAGGTTCCGGTTGAAGGTAGATTGCTTACTGTCGGCCAACAATGCCTGCATAACCTCAACCGTAAAGGCTATGCTCGACCTGGGCCGTAACTCCAGTTTCGAATTGCGAAATTGAAGGCCTTCGAAGCGGAATCGCTCCGTGTTGTCCCAT
>DTSJ01000485.1 GCA_012965445.1 Candidatus Hydrogenedentota bacterium | reverse complement strand
AGGTCCCGCAGAGCAATGTACCTGGAGAAGAAACTTCTGCGACGCAGCCGTTTCCGACCAAACCTGCCCCTTTCACGCCTATGGGTTCCACGGAAGACATGCTGATCGATTTCACCCCGGAACTTCGTGCAAAGGCACTGGAGATTCTCAATTGCAACGGTCTCAACGTCGACGAACTCGGCGGGCAGGTCTCATTTCGCAGTGGTATTTCTGTAGAACGTTCAGTCGTTGCTCGCCTATTTTGGAACCTTCAACTGCCTAATCCTCCATTGGGGTCGTAAAGACCCCCTATATATAAACACGTCTGTTGCAGTGGGAAGCGGAAATAAGCACTGGGGAATTAACCACACGAGAATTAAGCAGAGATGAACACGGATGAACACAGATGGTGTTGTTCAGGGTCGTCTGATCCGGGGGTTTAAACCCCCGGCACCAGGGACGAATAAGATTCGCAGATAGACGGGTTTACCGCTTCTCATACCCCATAACTGGCGGCGATTCCGAAGAATAGCTCTCGATAATTGCCTGAGTCGCCATGACAGCGAGCTTCTGTCGTACCGTGAGATGCCGATACGACGTGATCTGCGTCAACATGATTCCGATCATTTCTTCGGCAGGATCGACCCAGAAAATTGTACCCCAGGCACCGCCCCAGCTAAAGCTGCCCGGCGTGAGCGGCTCCTTGGCGAGTCCAGGATCGCGCAATACGCTGTAGCCAAGTCCAAATCCGTATCCGGGTCCACGGATATATATCGATCTATCGCCTGTGTGGTTCGTGATCATCAGATTCACAGTCTTGGGACTCAACAGCCGTACGCCGTTGAGCTCGCCTCCATTGAGCACCATCTGCTGAAACTTGAAATAGTCCGCTGCAGTCGATGACAAGCCGTAGGTACCGGGAAAATACGTCGTAGGCTCCCTGTAGGAAGGTGCATAGGCCAGCTCAATCGTTTTGTCGGCTTCCGACGGACGATAAACTGCCGCGACCCGATCCACTTTGGATTCGGGAACATTGTAGTGCGTGTCCAACATCCCAAGGGGTTCAAAAATTCGTTCTCTGAGGTAATCGTCCATACTTTCGCCGGATATGCGTTCTACCAACAGCGCGACATAATCCGTCGAACTACCGTATTGCCACCGTTCTCCCGGCTGAAAATTCAGTGGAAGCGTTGCCCGTTTCAGCAGAGTCTTCTCGACCGTAGCCTCGCGGCGCAGATATGCGCGTTCATCGTCAGACAGTTGGTCGCGATTAGGGTCGAGGCCGGAGGTGTGTGTTAGAACGTGGCGAATCGTGACGGGTCTCTCCGCCGAAACCCTGGACTCAACTCCATTGAGAACCTTTTTCCCTCCAAGTTCGGGAATCCAGTTCGTGATTGGGTCATCCAGCAAGAAATGCCCTTCTTCGTAGAGCATCATAAGTGCTACCGAGACGATAGGTTTGGTCATCGACATCATCACGAATATGGAGTCCTTGCCCATAGGGTCATTCGCCTCAATGTCGCGAAATCCCTGCGCTTCGAAATGCACGACCTTCCCTTTGCGCGCAACGAGCGTGACCGTACCAGCCAGTAGGTTGTCGTCGATATACCCTTGCATGACAGAACTCAACCGCTCCAGACGATCTGATGACATCCCGACCTTCTCTGGCTGAGCCGTGGGTACGCCGGTCTGCTCGTCCGTTCCCGCCCAGGCAGCTGTTGAAAGCAGACCCGTCAGCATGAATGCGAGTGTGAGTGTTCTCATCGTATTTTCTCCAGGAAATTGACCAAATTGAACAACGGTTGATTGTGGCTCATTCGGCACAAGAATACAAGAACATCATTCCTCCGATCTCATGTAGGCGCAATAATCTGATTCCTGGTCTATCGTCTCAAGCTAACGCGCGTTGCGACACGCGTTAATCGCATCATCGAGTCGCTGCAGAAAACGAGACCGATCCTTCTTTCCAAACGGGGCAGGACCACCACTTGTCAAGCCATGCTCTCTGAGCTGCGACGATACCTCCCGATTGGCAAGCGCGTCCCCGATGGACTCCTCGGTAAACACACGTCCTTTCGGCCCCAAAACGTGCGCGCCCTTTTCCAAACACAGCGCTGCCAACGGGATATCGGTGGTGATGACGATTTCATTCGCGCTGACCCTTTCAACAATCCAGTCATCAGCCGCGTCAAACCCGTCGCCCACCACTTCAAGTTCCACGCTCGCGTCATCCGGTATCCGCATCCACGAATTCGCGACAAGAGTTACGGGAACTTCATACCGCTTTGCCACGCGATAAATCTCATCCTTCACGGGACAAGCATCGGCATCCACATAGATATGAGTCATCTCAAATTGCTTTCCTATGTTGCGCCATGAATGCTGGTAGATTCGCGGAGATCAGACAACAGCCATGGCCTCGATTTCGATCAGCAGATCGTGCATGGCCAGCGATTGCACTCCCAAGAGCGTCTGCGCCGGAGGATTGGCACCTTCTAGAAAATCGCTCAGGACAGGCCCGAGCTGCAAAGCATGATCGAGTTCATAATTGGGAATGTACACGCGAATACTCGTGAGGTCCGCCGGAGTAGCACCTGCTGCATCGAGGGCCTTTGCAAGATTGTTAAGCGCCTGCTTGGCTTGCGTAGACACATCATCGCCGACGACGTTCCCTTCTTCGTCCCACGCAACCTGACCTGAAATAAAAATAAGCGTTCCCGGCGATGAAGTGACGACCTGAGTGTAGCCGTAATGGGACGAATCAAACATACCTTCGGGCAGAATATGATTTTTTTCTGGCATTCCATGACCTCCGATGATGATTCTCGGTTGTTCGAGCATAGCTGAATACGAAAATAGCACGTGCGTACGAAAAGGTCAATCGAGCTGATCGATTATATTAGGATTGAGTCCTTGCCTCCTTGAAACCAACATCGACTTTCTGGTTAACTCACAGGGGATAAACACCCGCTGCATTCCGACATTGCGAAAGCATGGCGGTCCCGTTTCTTTTATACCCACTCTTCAAAAAAGGACAAAGGATGAACACCAGTATGAACGTCGCAATGATCGGACTCGGATTCGGCGCAGAGTTCATTCCTATCTACCAACAGCATCCGAATGTCAATGTGCATGCAATATGTCGACGGGACGAAGCCGAATTGAACAAGGTCGGTGATCGCTTCGGAATTGATCGGCGATACACCAGCTACGAAGACGTATTGGCTGATCCCGATGTAGACTATGTGCACATAAACAGTCCCATTCCCGATCACGGCTGGATGTCCCTTGCTGCACTCGATGCGGGTAAACACGTAATGTGTACCGTCCCGATGGCGACGACAGTCGATGAATGCCGACAAATCGTCGAAAAGGTCAACGAAACCGGTCTGAAATACATGATGGCTGAAACAGTTGTCTACAGCCGCGAGTTTCTGTTCATCAAGGAAATGTATGACAAGGGAGAATTGGGCAAGATTCAACACCTGGCTGCGTCCCATCCGCAAGACATGGACGGATGGCCGGACTATTGGGAGCGCATGATCCCCATGCACTACGCGACCCACGTAGTCTCTCCCTGCCTGGGGCTCGTCGATGGTCTGGCAGAGTCGGTCAGCTGTTTCGGATCAGGCACGGTTCGTGACGACATCGCCGAGAAATCAGGCAATTCCTTCGCAGTTGAATCCTGTCATATCAACATTAAGGACACGGACCTGACTGCCCATATCTGGCGGTGCCTTTACGATGTCGCTCGTCAGTACCGCGAGAGCTTTGATGTGTATGGCACTAAGAAAAGTTTCGAATGGACACTGGTCGAAAACGAGCCGCATGTGATTCACACGGCCAAGAAACCCGAACCTGAGATTCCAGAAACGATCAAGGTGACTGACTACGCGCACCTCTTACCCGAAGCAATTCAGAAATTTACGTTGCCACAGGAAATTCACGATGCCGACCACTTGTCATTTCTCCAAGGCGGAGGCCACGGAGGTTCACATCCGCATCTCGTGCATGAATTTGTGAGCGCGCTGATCGAAGATCGCGACCCGTGGCCAAACGCCGTCACGAGCGCCAACTGGACCTGCGTAGGCATCTGTGCGCACGAGTCCGCGTTGAAGGGCGGCGAAATCGTACCCCTGCCGGATTTCACGCTCGCAAAGTCATAGAGCAATCCAAGGAGAAACAAATGAAATACCGAATTCTCAGTCTGCTTATCTGCTCTCTTGCCGTCCTTCCAGACGCATTCGGCGCTTCCCTCCAAATCCGACGGGACGAATCCACACAGACCCTCTCCGTCTATCGGATACGCGAGGATAAACCGATTCTCACGCAGAACATCGGCAGAGAATCACGACCCAACATCCACCCTGTCGTAGCCCCCGACGGTCGAGGCGTATTAACGGAGGACGCGGGTCTCTTTTGGGGATTCAGTGACGTCAACGGACGCGACTATTTCAGCAACGCCGGAGCCAAATACTGGCGCCGGGTATCCACGATAATTCTCAAACCCGAATCAACCGTCACCGACCTCAACATCAAGTGGCAAACAGTCTACGACCTTCTCGACGATAAAGGTAAAGCGATCCTGCGCGAAACCCAGGTCTGGACGATGCGCGAACTCAATGGCGAGTATATTCTCGACGTGAGTTGGAGCGGAAAAGCCGTATCCGACGTGACCATCGGTAAAGAAGAACACAGCGGCCTGTTTTTGCAGACGAAGTGGAGCACAGCATTCAACAGCGCGCGTCAATCAGACGAGCGAGCAGAACGGCAACGCGCGGTATGGCTGGATCTTGGAATCGAAGTCGAGGGGGCAGACGACCTCGCCCACATCGCGATTTTCGACTACTCAAAAAACAAAGGGTTTCCTCAATCCTGGCGCGTCGACAAGAAACTAGGTGCGGGGCTGGTGGTCGATACACGCGGGGCCTGGACAATCAAAGCAGGCGAGACGCAGGTTATTAAACATCAATTGCGGGTGTATACCGGCGCGTTGAACGATGTTTCCCTGACGGACGATTGGTCTGCTTTTGCCGAGACATCACCCGGAATGGCATCTGCGCAATGGGGTCTGGCAAAAAAGGAAGGCCGCGAAGCTGAGTTTTTGACACCAGAGAAAGCGGTCGAGGTTATGACGCTGAAGGACGGCTTCAAGGCACAGGTCTTCGCTTCCGAACCCATGATTACCCAGCCCATGGCCTTCTGCTGGGACGCACGCGGGCGACTCTGGATCGCCGAAAACAGAGACTACGCGGGACGCGGCAAGGGCAGCGAGTTTTCCGGGGAGAGCCGCATATCGATTCTCGAAGATACCGATCACGACGGCGTTGCCGACACCAAAAAGATATTTCTCGACCGGGTAATCAATCCCTCGGCGATGGCAGTCGGTCTCGACGGACTTTGGCTCGGGTCAATCCCCGATTTGTTGTTTGTCCCTGATCGCGACGGAGATGACAAAGCCGACGTAGAGGATATCGAAGTGCGCCTGACGGGCTGGGGCAATCAGGACATGCACGAAATTCTCAACAGCCTCCACTGGGGCCCCGACGGTTGGTTATACGGTCTGCAAGGCGTATTCACCCCTTCGCGCGTCGGCAAACCAGCCGGCAGGAGCGCAGCCTATCAAGGCCCCGAAGCATCGGAGATGATCAAAGGCAAAAGAAGGCCCAAAATCGAATATGCCAACGAACCCATCGACATTAACGGCGGTGTGTGGCGCTATCATCCCATCAAAGATCGATTCGAAGTTGTCGCACACGGAGTCAGCAATCCCTGGGGCATCGATTATGACAACAAAGGACAAATTCTTATAAGCGCATGCGTGATTCCGCACCTCTGGCACATCGTCCAGGGCGGGTTGTATCACCGCCAGGCTGGCAGCCACTTCAATTCCAACGCTTACAGCGATATCCGCACGATTGGCGATCACCGTCATCGATCGGCACACGGCGGCGCACGTGTGTATCTCTCCGACGCCTTCCCCGAAGAATATTACGGTCAACTGTTCATGGGAAATATCCATGAACACGCGGTCCTGACCGACAACCTCGTACGCAGAGGCTCCGGATTCGTCGGAACACACAGCGAGGACTTCATGCTCGCGAACAACGCGCAGTTCGTCGGATTCAGCACCGAGATCGGGCCTGACGGCGCCGTGTATATGCTCGACTGGCACGACGCCGACATTTGTGGAGACATCGTCAGAACCAAAGATACTGGACGCGTCTTCCGCCTCGCTCCCGAAAAATCAAACGCTGTAAACTGGGAAGGTCGATACGCAGATCTCAATACATTCGACGATGCTGAATTGGTAAACCTTCAGAAGAGCGTCAGG
>DTSJ01000484.1 GCA_012965445.1 Candidatus Hydrogenedentota bacterium | reverse complement strand
AGCAGATACTCCCCGTAGCTGTTCGCGTTCATCTTCGATCCGATCGTCACCAGGTTCTCGGTGCTGATCCAGCCGCTGCGCCAGGCGATCTCCTCGATGCAGGCCACCTTGAGGCCCTGGCGTTCCTGGATGGCCTGGATATAGCTTGCGGCCTGCTGGAGGGATTCGTGGGTTCCGGTGTCGAGCCACGCGACCCCCCGGCCGAGCAGTTCCACGTAGAGTTGTCCCCGCTCCAGGTAGGCGTTGTTGAGATCCGTGATCTCGTATTCTCCGCGTGCGCTTGGTTTGAGTTCTTTGGCGATCTCGACCACGTCGGAGCCATAGAAGTAGAGTCCGGGTACGGCATAGCTGCTTTTTGGTTTGGCCGGTTTTTCTTCGAGGGCTTTGGCTTTTCCGGCGTCGTCGAATTCGACAACGCCGTAGCGTTCAGGATCACTGACGTAGTATCCGAAGATAAGTGCGCCTTCGGAGAGCATGGCGCCGCTGACGAGCATTTCGGTCAACCCGTGGCCGTAAAAGATGTTGTCGCCGAGGATGAGGCATGCGGCTTCACCGTTGAGAAATTCTTCGCCGAGGACGAAGGCCTGTGCGAGGCCGTTGGGTGTTTCCTGGACTACATAGGAGAAGGAGAGCCCCAGGCGTGAACCATCGCCGAAGAGCCGCTCGAACTGGGGGAGGTCTTCGGGGGTGGAGATGATCAGTATTTCGCGGATACCTGCGAGCATGAGAGTACTCAGGGGATAGTAGATCATGGGCTTGTCGTAGATTGGAAGCAATTGCTTGCTGACTACGCGGGTCAAGGGGTGCAAACGCGAACCGGCACCTCCTGACAGAATAATTCCCTTCATGTCTATCCTTTCTCTATGAGCGCTTCACGGCGTGAGAGGTAATGGTCGAGTGCGTCCTGCCAAGAGCGCATATTTGCGCCGCATGCGGATTCCAGCGATGTGGAGTCCAGTACAGAGTATGCTGGCCGCTGGGCCTTCGTTGGAAATTCGTCTGATGAACATTTGTTTAATTCTACCGTTAGACCTGCCTTGTCTACAATTGCCTGTGCGAGGGCATATCGGGAGCATATGCCGGCGTTGACGGCATGGTAGAGTCCGAAAGCGCCCGATTCGATGAGGAGTTCGGAGATTTCGGCGAGGTCCCAGGTGTGGGTGGGGGAACCTGATTCGTCGGTGACGACTTTGATTGAATCGTTGGCTTGCGCCCATGCGATCACTTTTTCGATGAAGTTGTTGCCCCCGGGGCCGTAGAGCCATGCTGTGCGGAGAATGTAGTGGTCGGGATTGCTTTCGATTGTAGCGGCTTCTCCGGCGAGTTTTGATGCGCCGTAGACGCTCAGGGGGTTCGTTGCATCGTGGGGAGAGTAGGGGGATTGCTGGAATCCGTCGAACACGAAATCGGTGCTGTAGAAGAGGATGGGTATGCTGCGAGAGGCTGTTGCGCGGGCGACGTTTCCGGCGCCGAATTCGTTGACTGCATAGGCATCGTCGCTGTTTGATTCTGCAGCTTCGACATCGGTGTATGCTGCGGCGTTGATGACCAGATCGGGTCTGTGTTTTTCCAGTAGTCGGTCGATCGAAATTGGGGAGGTTATGTCAATATCGGGAAAATCGATTCCGATAATCTCGTGCGACCTTTGCATAACGCGAAGCAAATCTTTGCCTAGCTGCCCGAGTCCGATGACCAATATGTTCAATGAAGCTGCTCCGATTCGTTAGAGGGAGAAGTTTTTCTCGGCGTCCGCGACACCGGGGGCTTCGGCATCTTTTTGATCGATGAAAGAGGGGTCGAAGGGCCATTTTATGTTCAGATCCGGGTCATTGTAGCGGATAGTTCGTTCGGATTCGGGAACCCATGGGGATGTGCATTTGTACATGACCCATGAATCGCCTTCGAGGGCGATAAAACCGTGGGCGAAGCCGGGGGGTATCCAGAGGGCGTTTCCGCGGTCGGCTGCCAATTCGCGTGACACGTGTTTTCCGAATGTATCGGAGCCTTCCCGGAGGTCGACGACGACATCCAATACAGAGCCAACGATACACCGGACGAGTTTGCCTTGGGCGTGCGGGTTTAACTGGTAGTGGAGTCCGCGCAGTACGCCGCGTGAAGATCTGCTGAGGTTGTCCTGTATGAACGTGTGATCGAAACCGAGCTCAGTCAGGGCATTCTGATTGTAGAATTCGCTGAAATAGCCGCGTTTATCGCGAAATACGTCTGAGACGATTTCCAGTACATCGGGGATTTCACACGCTGTAATTTCTACGCCCATATCGAGTCGATATCCTCTTGACTAATCTTGCAAGAGATTATCACGTCTACGAAGATGACGCAACCTGAATGGCTTTTGTAAGTGCGATTGGTCTAGCTGCGAAGTCGTGATATATGGTAAGCTCGTTTGGCGATGAGGGAAAGCGACGAAGGGGAATAACGCTTATGTACTATTTTATTCATGCCATTGACAAACCGGAGAGTCTTGAGGTTCGCAAGGCGAACCGTGATGCGCATCTTGAGTATGTGAAGGATTTTTCTCTTTTTATAGGAGGCCCTACGCTTACCGCGGATTATGAGACGATGACGGGAAGTGTGATCATAGTGGATCTGGGAAATGACGCTGCTTTGGCTGATTTTCTTGAGAACGACCCCTATAACAAAGCGGGGTTGTTCAGTTCTGTGACGACTTCTCCCTGGAAGCGTTCCGTTTACAATCCTGACGTTTGAGGATCTCGGATTTTGTAGACCGGGTAGGCTTCGCCGCTGGCCTTCCCGTATACGTAGGGTAACATGTCTTGATTCGAGTTGTAGAATCCGGATCCGACCGGCGTATGCATTGTAGAAATGTATGTGACTTCTCGGAAATCCTTCGGTGCGGAACGGACGAACAAGGTTCAGAGACGTTGTCCGGTGGCTTCATCCAAACAGGCGAAAACTCCTCCTCGTGAGCGATAAAAACGTCTGTCTTCGCGCATTGCGGCCATATTGGTACCGAAGTAGATTCGGCCATTGGAAACGGTTGGAGCTCCGAACGCGACTTCGCCCAGACGGGTCACCCATTTGACGTTGTGCAGTGTATTGCGGTCGAAACTTTCGGGCAGATTTTGCTCATAGGAAAAATTTCGCCCGTCTGGCCCAGTCCAATGCGGCCAATCTACTGCGAAAGCGGAGATGGAAATCAGGTAGATGATTATCCAGAAGTTGGCTGAACGTGATGGGAGCGAATGCATGAGATCTCCGTGGCTGTGTCTTGTTCACTCTAGTTCAGGTGATACGGAGAACACAAGGAGAAATTGGACTGTTACATTGCGAGGCCGCCGTCTACGGACAGGACGTGACCTGTTATGTAGGAGGCGTTTTGGCTGGCGAGGAAGAGGGCGGCCTGGGCTATGTCTTGGGGAGTGCCGGGTCGGTTTGTGGGGATCTGTTTGACGATTTCGGCGAGGGCATCTTCACCGAGATCGGCGGTCATGTCGGTTTGGATATATCCTGGGGCTATGACGTTTACGGTGATGTTTCTGGGGGCTAGTTCCTGGGCGAGTGCTTTGGAGAATCCGATGATCCCGGCTTTTGCGGAGGAGTAGTTGGTTTGTCCTGCTTGTCCGCGGAGTCCGACGATGGAGGAGAGGTTGATGATGCGTCCGTATCTTTCTTTCATCATGCCCCGGCATGCGGCGCGGCAGGTGTAGAAAGTGCCGTCGAGGTTGGTTTGGAAAACTTCTGACCATGCGTCGTTTTTCATACGCATGATGAGGCCGTCTTTGGTGATGCCAGCGTTGTTGACGAGGATGGCGAGGGGACCGAGGTCTTCGGTGACTGATTTGATGAGGGTGTCGACTTCGTCTGAGTTTGAGATGTCAGTCTGGTATCCCTTAACGGTGGCGCTTGTGGCTTGGACGATTTCCTGGGCTGCGGCCTGTGTTGAATCGAGGGTGCGTCCGCATATTGCGACTTTGGTGCCTTGACGGGCGAATGCTTCTGCGCAAGCGCGTCCGATGCCGCGTGTGCCGCCCGTGATTAGGACTACTTTGTCGGTGAATTCGCTCATGCAAGTTCCCTTTGCGTTTGGTAAGCGATCAATAGCTAGTTTGTCTTAAAGGGTGATTCTGGATCAACTTGATGCGTGTAATCGGGGGATTCCTTCGACATCTTTTCGGAGTTCTTCGATTCCGATGCGGATGTGCTGATTGAGTCCCAGGTCGAATTCTTCTTTGGCGCCGAGGAGGGCATTTTTGATTCCGGTGGCTGTGCAGGAGCCGTGTACGATTGTGACGATACCGTTTGTGCCGAGGAGTTGAGCGCCGATCGTTTCGTTGGGGTCGGAGCGTTTTTTTACACTATTGAAGGCGTTGAGGCAAAGCAGTGCGCCGAGTTTTGTGATCCAGGAGGACATGAGTTCTTCCTGAACGATGTTTTTCATCAGTCCGGCGACTGCTTCGGTGGTTTTGAGAATGATGTTGCCTGTAAATCCGTCGCATACGACAACGTCGGCTTTTCCGGTGAAGAGGGCTTTGGGCTCGATATTGCCGATAAAGTTTATGTGTTCGGCGGCGGTGAGATTTCGATGGACCGTTTTGGCGATGTCGTTTCCTTTGGCTTGTTCTTCGCCGATGTTTATGAGTCCGACGCGGGGTTTTTCGACGCCGAGGGTGAGCTGCGCGTATACCTGTCCCATTTCTGCGAACTGGCATAGCTGCTCGGCTGTGCAGTCAACGTTTGCCCCGAGATCGAGGATTACGACGCGACCGCTGTCTGTGGTGGGCAGTGCCTGACAGATCGCGGATCGGTTGACACCGGGTATTGGGCCTAGGATTACGCGGGAGCCCATCATGACAGCGCCCGTGTTTCCGGCGCTGAGGAATGCGTCCGCGCCTCCGCTTTTGATGAGGCGGAGTCCGACGAGCAGGGAGGAGTCTTTCTTTTTACGCACGGCGATCATGGGCTTGTCCTGCATGAGGACGCGTTCTGAGGCGTGTTTGATTTCGATTTTGCCGTGTTTTGAATACTTCGCAAGCTCGGGTTTCAGGGTGGATTCATCGCCGACGAGAATGATCTCAATGTCTTCGATCAGACTTGCCTCGACCGCACCCTGGACTTCGGGGTGAGGAGCATTGTCCGATCCCATTGCGTCCACTACGATTCGCATGGTGCCTCCCCGGCTTCTCCGCAAATAGCGGTTAGTCGTCGTCTACGTTGATGACAGTGCGCGTATTGTAGTAGCCGCATTTTGGGCATACGCGGTGGGGGACGGTGCGGTCGCCGCAGGATTGGCATTCAGTCAATGCGGGTGCTTTCATGGCGTGATGTGAACGGCGCATGTTTCGCTTTGTTTTTCCCGTTTTACGTTTTGGTACTGGCACTTTTCATTCCTCCGAGGTATTGGATGGCAAATCGGGATATAGATCCTTTAATGCCTGCATTCCTGAGTTATTTTGTTCTGTTTCTTCAGTACATTCGCATGTAGTTTTGTTCAGATTTACGCCGCAATGAGGGCATAGGCCTTTGCATGTTTCTGTGCAATATATTTTGAAAGGTGATGCCAGGACCATTTCTTCCCATGCGTGGGGAGTCAAGTCCAGTTCGTCTCCTTCGTAGAATCTAATTTGGTCGACTTCTTCGGTCTCAGTATATTCTTCTTCGTCTGAGTCTTCTGACTGCGCTAAGTCTTCCATCGCGTCGGTTACTGTACCGGGTTCAAAAAGCCAGGACACTTCGACTGTTTCGATCGTTTTCGCGGGTTCAATACATCGATCACACTGACCTTCGAATGTCCCGGTAACGGTACCCTGAAACAGGAAATCCTGATGAACGGATGTCAATGAACCTACGACCTGAATGTGTTGAAGCGTGGTTATTGCTGCTTCTACATTTCGAATTTTGGATGCTTCGATTCCTTCATCGACGCTAAACGGTGCTTTCCTAGGGATTTGCACAATAGGAATCTGTAAATTACCCACGGTTAGACCGCCTTTGAAGTGGCACGAAGCGATGGGAATAATATCAAATGGCCGGATTATGAGTCAACTGGCGGCTGGGGAAGACTTTACGACGCAGAGACGGGGACGGTGTATGCGGCGTTGGGCATGATGCGGTAGGTTGGGTTTTGGATGCCGGAATTGGCGAGATCGGCGAGCGCGGCTTCTATGGCGGAGTCGAGATCTTGGGCTTTTGTTGCTCCGAGAAGGTCGATCTGGTCGTCGTTCATGCTGGTGACGATGTGCATGATGGGGGCTTTTTCTCGTGTGGAGAGAGCTGTCTGGCCGTTGATTTCGCTTTGTATGCGGAGTTCGGCGATGATGGAGGCGCGGTCACCGAGTCGGAGCCATTTC
>DTSJ01000483.1:2635-6334 GCA_012965445.1 Candidatus Hydrogenedentota bacterium | reverse complement strand
ACTTGAGGATGAATTCGGAGGTGCAGGCAAACTCGGCGAAGTTTTTGCGAGACCCTTCCGGTATGCGGGAGAAGGCTTCTGATTCGGTTGCCTGCACACGGTAGATTTCGCTGTAGAAGACGGCTTCGGGATGGTTGGGTTCAAGATCCAGTACGTGCGCGTATGCTTTGGTGGCCTCGGGAGTTTGATTCGCCTTTCGATATACGTGTGCGGCGATGAGTGCGCCATGGGCTCTCTGATCAGGGCCGGCCGATTCCTGTGCGCGGCGTGCCCAGCCGAGCGCGGACGGGTCTCTACGATCCGCCTGAATCAAGGCCATCAATCGGCACAGATCGAAGTCGTCGGTGGTCATGGACTCAGCGAGAGGAGCGATTCGGTAATAGGCGCGATGGGGCTGTCTGTCGAGCAGATGGGTTTCGGTGAGTTCTTTGATGAGGTCCTGATCTTCGGGCTTGAGCCATGACCATGCGATATATTCTTTTGCGGCGGCGTGATAATTTCGGGCTTCGAGCATGTTGTGGATGCGGTTCTGGTGGAACTGCCCGGCGATGTATTGAATCGTGTCGGGGCCTTTGAAGTATGCGGCGGCGGAGGCTGTCAGGAACAGGGCGATGCTGGCGATCCATAGCAGCAGGTGTACTTTCCAATATTGAATGAAGGATGTCACTGGGCCGGAATTTCCCGTTCCTGTGCCTGCATCAGGGAGTCGAGTAAGCCCGCGATGTCTTTTGGAAGCTGGTTGTCGTGATTTCTGAGATCGTCTCGTGCGCCAGCAACGCGAAGCGCGTCGGTCAACCCTTTGTTTCCGCGAAAGAGGGCGATATGCAGGGCCGTCCATCCTCTTGAATCCTGGATGTTTACGTCTGCGCCTGCCATCATGAGGAGTTTTGCAGCGTCATCGTAATCGCCGTTTACAGCGTGGAAGAGGGGAGTCCATCCGCTGTTCGGATTGATGAAATTTACATTGGCCTGAGCGCTAATCAGATTGCGGGTGATGTCCGTGTTGCCGAGGTCTGCGGCGTAATGGAGCAGTGTCATGCCGAATTTGTCCGGGAGATCCAGGTTAGTGCCGGGTATGAGAAGGAAGCGTTTGACCGTTTCGGATTCTGCATTCAGGACCGCTCTGCGCAGATCGACGATGGTGCCGGTGTAGTCAAAGTCCGCGAGGTCGACCGTGGCGGTACCCAGGGGGAAGACATTGCGCAGGTGATGGTGTCCAGCGAAGAGTGCTATGTCCAGCGGCGTTCTTCCGTTATCTGTAAGATCGGCGGGAGAGGCACCTTGCGCAATGAGCAGTCGAATCATCATTGTGTTTCCCTGCGCGGCGGCGATGTGGAGGGGTGTGCTGCCGGATTCGTCTTTTGCGTTCGGCGCGGCACCTGAATCGAGCAGCATTCGCGCGGCTTCGACGTAGTCGAAATGTGCGGCAACGTGGAGGGGGGTCCACCGGCGAAAGTCAGGTGAATCGACCGGCAGGCCTTCGTTCAACGCAAATGTAATGAGATCCAATTCGTTCTCGCGCACAAACAGATGCAGGACGGACCAATTTGTTTCCAGCATGATTTCGTCGATGCGTCGGCCGTTTTCGAGGAAGTAGTCGAGCATGGTGCGACTTCCACATCCTGCGGCTTTGAAAAAAAGGTCTATTTCTACTTTGTTGGCAGCGGACAACTGCGGCGCTTTCTCGAGGATCGAGTTGAAGAGGTTTAGATTGTCGAGGCCGACGGCGATGTCCAGATATGCAATGAGATTCGTATTCTTTTGATCTGGGTCTATGTTCATCGCGTTGAAGACCGGCCAGAAGAGGTCATCGAACCGCTGCTTAAGGACGACATCCATGGGAGCGACGCCACTTTGGTTGGCGAGGGATACGTCCGCGCCGCGCTCAATCAGCATGAGGGCGAGGTCGGTGAATTTTTTGTGGAGTGCCATGTTGAGCGAGGTCATTTTACCTTTGTACTGCGCGTTGATGTCGGCTCCACGATCGAGGAAGAACGTTGCGGCTTCCAGCGAGCCTCTTTCGGAAGCGGCGTTCAAAGGTGTGCCGCCATCATTGTCTTTAATTTCGATATTTGCGCCGTTGTCGAGCAGCACGGTACAGACGGCAACATTATTAATGATTGCCGCGTAGTGCAGCGCGGTGCGACCCAACTCATCTTTTGCGTTTACTTTTAGACCTTGTTTGAGCAATCGGTTGACCACTTCGGGTTCTCCCTGTGCGGCGGCAAAGAGAAGAGGCTGCATCCGCTTGCGTTCCTGCGCGAGGGCGGGGATTGCGTTGATGAGCAACGAGACGCAGAACAGTAGAAGCAGTTTTTTGGTCATGATGCAGCGGCCTCTCTGGCGAGTCGTGTGCGCCAATCGTTGAGGAGATCTTCCAGGAGGGTCTGGAAGGATTTCTCCGGTGTCCATCCGGTTTCGTGTGTGAATGCATCGTGCGAACCGCGAATTTCGGCAATGTCCGAAGGCCGCATGCGTTCCGGGTCGACTTGAATATCTACGGTAACGTCTGACAGATCGAGCAGCGTATCCAATGCTGACTGGATGGAGCGGGATGTGCCTGAGCAGAGGTTGTAGACTGCTCCCCTTGTGCCGTGGTCGAGTGCGAGGGCGTATGCGCGCACGATATCGTCGACATGAGTGAAGTCACGTGCGGCTTCGAGGTTGCCGACGCGCATGACGGGTTCCTGGAGTCCAGATTCCATCGCGGCGATTTGGCGGGCGAAGCTGGAGAGTACAAAGGAGTCGGCCTGGCCCGGACCAGAGTGGTTAAAGGGCCTCATGCGGACAATGTCCAACTCAAAAGAATCCTGCATGTCCCGGCAGTAATTATCTGCAGCAGCTTTGGATACTGCGTAAGGGTTATGGGGATTGAAAGGGTGAGATTCGTCGATGGGTAGTTTTTGTGGAGGGCCGTATACTTCGGAGGTACTGACGAAGAGTAGTCTGGCTTCGGGGGTTGATTGGTGCATGGCGTTGATGAGGTGCATGGTGCCGTTGAGGTTTACTTCGATGACGCGGGCGGGGTCGGCCTGAGCTTGGGGCACGAATGTAATGGCTGCAAGATGAACGACGGCATCGAGGGGCGCGGCCCATTTGAGGAGTTCGTCGACGGCACCATCGTTGGAGACATCGCAGGGACTATCGAATTCGGATTCCCCTGGGCTTGCGTAGTCGGTGGTGAGGACGGTATGCCCGTCGGCCTGGAGGTGTGCGGCGAGTTTTTTTCCTACGAAACCCTGAGCGCCTGTGATGAGAATTCGCTTGCTCATACTGTTTCAGGCTCCGTTTCGCCTGGAGTGGACAGTTGCGCCGGCTGGAGTATGCTTTGCCCGCTTACGATGCCTAGAAGGGTCCAGAAAATCAGTCCAGATTCCGGTGTCTGCCAGGGAAAGAGGAAGAAGGCATCCAGGGAGGAGGCGAGTATGGCTACGAACAGACCCGCGGACAACACGAGGGGCAGGCGTGTGCGGGTGATGCTCTGGATTAGCGCGAAGACGACGATTCCGAGGAGTACGGCGACACCAGCGATGCCGGTTTCGGCAGCCGCTTCGATGTATTCGTTGTGGGGTTGATAGAGGGAGCGTTTAAGCTGGGCGTATCGGCTGGCTTCGACGGTATTCCAGAAGGCGGGGCTGACGACTTCGTAGTTTCCAATGCCGACACCGTTGACGGGATGGGCGAGGAACATGCGGTTAG
>DTSJ01000483.1:0-2625 GCA_012965445.1 Candidatus Hydrogenedentota bacterium | reverse complement strand
GAGGACGAGAGGAATATTAAGGGGGTGGGACCGAGAGCGAGTTTTGCGAGTTTTGCAAGTAGCAATAAAAGCCCCATGAGTCCTCCTTCGAGGAGTCCGAGCACGTCGCTGCCTTTCAGGCTCCATGCGCGCTGGACGGAGATTGATCCAGCTACGGCTATCGCCAAGAGGACGAGGATCGTGGTTTTCGCGGGCAGGCTTTTTGTTCGAGACTGAGATTCTGCGGAATCGGTTCCGAATCTTGCGGCGAAAAGGTATGCGACGGTGCCTGCGCCTGCCGAAAGGAAGAGGGCGACAGTGGCCACGCGGGCTCCGGTGAAGGAGAGGTGGTAGAGCATGATGAGGGCTGTGACGACGAGGCCGATTTTGGCGATTCGGGCTTTGAGGTGGATGGCGAGTGCAATGGCGAGGGGGATGAGCATTATGATTACGGAAGCGGCGAAGGTCGCGTGGCCCATGAAGGAGACGCCGCGTTCGAGGGGGACTTCGTGGTGCTGCTGCCAGTGGATGAAATCGTAGCCGAAGTGCTGGATGATGCCGTATATGGACGTCGCGAGACCTACGAGGAGGAGTGCACAGGCGATTTTCAGGAGCGCGCTGTGATTCGCCGCGAAAAAGCGGACGAGAAAAAAGAAGGAGACGAGACCAATCTGGCGTGTGATGCCTGCGAGAGAGACACCGATGTTGACGGCTCCGAATATGGACAGCACTTGAACTGCAATCCATGCCAGTGCGAACACGGCGAGAGCATCGATCGGCTGGGCGTTGATTTTTTTCCCGCTCTGGTAAACGACCAGTAACACGCCGAGCAGGGGGCCGATGGTGCGGATGAGAAACCATTTATCTTCGCCGCCGTCGATCCAGGTGGTGACGCACAAGGGGATGACCAAAAGAGAGATGAGCAGGAGGGCGAGAGTTCCTTTCTGGAAAAACGAGTGACCGGATTGGGACTGTGTTTCGGATCGACTCATGCGGTTCTCGCGGTGTTCTGCTGGTTACACGTTCCTGTTGCCGTATTGCTTTTCATAGTACTCTTTAAATTCCCCATTTTTTATTGGACGCCACCAGGATTCATTGTCGCGGTACCAGTTTACGGTTTGTTCGATACCTTTGTCCCAGTTCATTTCGGGTTTCCAACCGAGATTGTGCAGTTTGGATGCATCTATAGAGTAACGGAAATCGTGGCCGGGGCGGTCTTTGACAAGCTGGATGGAGGATTCGTCTTTGCCGAGGAGATCGAGGATACGACGCGTAAGGACGATGTTTTCACGTTCGTTGCTGCCGGCGACATTGTAGATTTGTCCGGTATCACCGTTGCGGAGTGCGGCATCTATTCCGCTGGCGTGGTCATCGACATAGAGCCAGTCGCGCACGTTGTTTTCGCCGCCGTGGTACAGCGGTACTTTATCGCCGTCGATGAGGTTGGTGATAAAGAGGGGCATTATTTTTTCGGGATACTGATAGGGGCCGTATGTGTTCGAGCCGCGTGTGATGATGACGGGTGTTCCGAAGGTGTTGTGATGGGCGAGGGCTATGAGTTCGCCTCCGGCCTTACTGGCGGAATAAGGGTTTTTGGGTTCGGGCGGGTCGGTCTCCACGAACGAGCCTTCGTCGATGCTGCCGTAGATTTCGTCAGTGGATACGAGCAGTACACGCGATGTGCTGAGCGCTTTCGCGGCTTCGAGGATGTTGTATACGCCGGTGACGTTGGTTTCGATGAAGTCCGTCGCGCCGAGGATGCTTCGATCAACATGGGTGTCAGCTGCGAAATTGACTATTGCATCGGCACCTTGCATGGCAGCGTGGATGGCATCGTAATCGGCGATATCCCCTTGGATAAAGGTGTGGCGGGATTCGTCGACGCTGGCAAGGTTCTCGCGATTTCCGGCGTAAGTGAGTTTATCGAAGGTGACGATGTGAACCTCGTCATAGGTTTCGAGCTGGTATCGTGCGAAGGCCGAGCCGATGAATCCGGCACCGCCGGTTACTACTATCCGTTTCATAAGGTTTCCAGAGGTTGTGACTATGTTGTGATAGAATATGGAGTAGATTTACGACCAAAAGATTATCACAGGGACGGGGTTGAAGCCAACTTGGGTGCGATGTCTCTATGCCATTATGGTCGGTATATCGTTCGGTAAGGCGCGGTTTTGACTGAGGAGAGGTATCGCTATGAACGTGATGGTCGATGTATGTATCGTGCCGCTGGGAGTAGGCGTGTCGTTGTCGGAGTATATCGCGCAATGTCAGCGGGTGATCGAGGCATCTGGATTGAAGCATCAGATGCATCCCTACGGCACGGTCATTGAAGGTGAATGGGACGCGGTGTTTGCGACGGTGAAGGCGTGTCATGAGGCGGTGCATGAGATGGGCGCGCCGCGAATCACGACGACGATCAAAGCCGGTACGCGAACGGATCGAGCACAGACGATGGAAGACAAAATGGACAGTGTGCGCGAGAAACTGACGGGCTAGTTTCAGCGGGCGATGCCTTTGCCGCGTGATTCAGGACGTGCGGGTTTCGGTCTGTTGGCCTCGTTGCCGTATTCTTCTGGATCGACGGTGCGGGTGTGGCTGAAGATTAGAAAGCGGATTTTTTCTTTATTGCTCTGGCGTTTGTGTCGG
>DTSJ01000482.1 GCA_012965445.1 Candidatus Hydrogenedentota bacterium | reverse complement strand
TATGCCATTCGCCACAAAATTAACAATCTTGACCTCGTCGAGACGTTGAAAGAACGAGAGTAACGTATTATCCAAGGAGTAGAAGTATGAAACGAATAGGAATAGGACTAGTTCTCGTTGTCGTCGTGGGTCTAGTAGTCACTGCGATGCGCGGTCAGTCCCTTGTGGTCGAAATGAGCGAAGTCTCGCGCGAAACAGTTTTCGAATTCGTCGTTGAGGATGCGAAAACGCGCCTCGATGACGAATACATGATCGATATGCCGATCAGCGGTACGGTGGAACGAATCAACCTGGAAATCGGCGAGATGGTGATGAAGGGTGACGTGATCGCGACCGTCGATCCATATGCGCTGAAGCAGGAAATTCTCCAGGTGAAAGCGCTGATCCGCCAGAACGACGCCTTCGAGGTTGGCGTTGACATCGCCAAACCCAAGGAGGAGGATATCGAATCGGCCAAACTTCGCGTCAAGGAAATGAACGATTCTGTCAGCATCGCCAGGAAGTCGCAGGACGTGCTCAAGATCAATCGGGATGAAGCCAGGAAAACGTTCGAGCGTTCCAAAGGATTGCTCGCGGCCGGCGCGACCAGTGAATCGCTCTACGATGAGGCTGAGCTGCGCTACAAGGGACTGGAAGAGGATCTCGCGCGGGCAGTGCTTGAGGAAGGTGCTGCGAAAAAGGCGCTGGAACAGGCGGGAATTGCGCTGAAGCGGCTTACGGGTTCCATAGATGACAACGAGTATATGCGGACCTCATACCAGGCGGAGACCGAAGGACTGAAAGCGAGCCTCGCATTGCTGCAGGATGATATGAAGAAGACGACGATAACCGCGCCTGTTTCAGGGCCTGTGCTTGAGAAGTTTATCGAGGATCAGCGCGTACTTCTGGCTGGCGAACCCCTGCTCAAGATAGGCGACATGGATTCGATTGAAATTGAGAGCGACGTGTTGTCCGAGGAAATTGCGCCGATGCGGGTGGGCAACAAAGTCGAGATTAAGGGAAAGGCACTTCAAGATCGCGTAATATTCGGAAAGGTAAAGCGGATTTACCCGTCAGGTTTCATGAAAATTTCATCGCTCGGCGTTGAGCAGCAGCGCGTTCGCACCATCATCGAATTCGATAACTCCGAGGTTGAACTGCGGCCCGGCACGTCGGTCGACATCCGCATCATCACCGCCGACTCGGAAAACACGCTCGCGATTCCAGACCGCGCTTTGTTCCGGCATCAGGAAGCCTGGGCGTTGTTCGTTGTCAACGGCGATATCGCGGAATTGAAAACCGTTGAAGTCGGGTTGCGCAACGACGATTGGGCTGAGATTGTAAGCGGCGTTGAAGAAGGAACGTTGATCGTTTCCGAACTCAAAAACGCGCTCGTCGACGGATTGAAAGTCAGCCGCCTGGAATAGCTCAGGCGAGATCGAGGTCTTCGTAGAGTGCCGTGTTGAAATCTCTTACACGAGCCGTGTGGCGGGGTTCACCGGGCATGCCGTTAAAGGCGGTAATGACGACCAGACGGTTTCCCGGATCAGCGAAGGCGGAAACCGTTTCGCGCCCCCCGTGTCCGAATGTTTCTTCCGAAGCGTGTTTTCCGTAGCCGTAGGGAACCGTTTCCGCACCGTGGCGATTCGAATTGATGATGAGCCCCAGTCCCCAGTCTATTTTGTGCATGAACGTCTCATCGTATTTATCGACACGGTGACGACGGGTCATTTCGGCGACGGTATCCGACTGCAAAATCCGTTGGCCGTCGCGTTCGCCGCCCCCAAGCAGCATTTCGTGGAAGCGTCCAAGTTCGCGAACCGGGCCGCGGCCATTGCCCGCCGGAATACAGGCCGTGACAGCCTTTTCGGAGTGTGTATTGATGATGACACAATGCCCGTGCGCCGTGTTGTAGGTATGCCCGAGTCGCTCACGATACTCCGGGAAGCGGGCAGGGTCCATGCCGATCCAACTGTTTTCCATGCCGAGCGGAAGAAAAATTTCCTCGCGTACGTAATCCTGAAACGGACGTTCGCCGAGCCTCCGGATCAGCTCGCCGAGAATAAACCAGCTTGAGCGTGAGTGATAGGCGGCCGTTTCGCCGACGACCCAGCCTTCCTCCAGGGGATGCTCGCAGATCATCTCTATGGCCTCGTCCCAGTCCGGCATCTCGAAGGGCATCTCGATGTTCGGAAAGCAACTCGTATGCGTGAGGATGTGCCGAATCGTTACGATCGACTTCCCAAACATCCCGAAGTCATCGATGTATTCGCACACGGGGTCGTCGTAGTCGAGCTTGCCGGAT
Organism: Candidatus Hydrogenedentota bacterium; assembly: GCA_012965445.1. The sequence goes on along the minus strand of DTSJ01000482.1, from coordinate 4,061 downwards.
TCCATGAGCTGCGCAATGGCGACCGCAGCGACCGGTTTACTCGCAGACATCCACATCATCAGGTCGTCGGAATCGAGCGCGCGTTCCTCGGGACCGAGCAGACCGATCGCTTTGTCAATCAGCACATCGCCGTCGTGCGAGACATAGATCTGCATCCCGAAATGCTGCTGCCGTTCTACACCTTCGGTATAGGCCGCGAAAGCCTTCGGAAAATCAAGTTCAAATGCCATTGGATTCCTTTACAAAGTGAAACGTCGTGCCGCACATATCCACGGAGTTGTCCTGCATGGTTAATCCACGGTCCGCGGCACGCTGTGTGAGTGCATCCAGACCTTTCACCTCGATGTGCAGACCGCATACGCCGTCACCGCGTCCATCGGTATCAGGAACAACGCGAACGAAGCCCTTATCCATTTGAATCACGTATTGATTGTCTTGCTTCGATGCGGGACAATCCAGGACGTCCGACCACTTTTTCGCGAGTGCTTCGGTATCGGTCGATTGAAGATCCACCCCGACAATCTCGCCCACGACATCGGTATGGACCTTCTCCTCCCAGCCCTGCCCTGCCCACTTCCAGGATTCCGGCGGGTCCATCTTGTCCAGCGACAAAATAGCCGCGCCCACATCTTTCGGGTGCAGGTGACGTCCCGACACGCCTTCGTAGTCGACTGCATCCACCACGCGCACGCCCAGCGATTCCATACGCGTCATATGCGACTCAAGTTCATCGACCTGAATTATCACCATGTACCCGCCGTCTCCGCCGCGTCGATCCAGCAGGCGCCCCGCAGTCGTATCCGGCTGACTCGGAGCGACGACCTCCAGATAGGTATTGCCCAGCGGCATGACGGCATTGATCAGGCCGTATTTCCCGACTCCGGGGTCATTGAAGGAGACCTCTATCCCCAGAACTCCGCAGATAAGGTCGACCACCGGGTCCAGTTCCCCCGCAACAAGCGCAATCTGACGTAATCGCATGGCAATATCTCCCGTTTTTACAATCCGCATAGAGTACATGATTCACATTCAATTTGAAAAGGGGGGAGGCAATCCCGTGGAGTGCGCGGAAATGAGCAAATGACGAGTTCATCATAGGATCATGATGATGATTCTCCGATTAAACCAAAATGAATTGAGTTTTTCAAGTACACGTGAGCAAAAAGTCAGAGCTGGATTCAGAAACGTCGCGAAGTGAAGCAGATAATAGGTCGAGATTTTTGGCGCGGGTACAGCTGTCCTGTTCCTTGTGCCTCGCAAATATTCATCCGCATTGATATCATTGAAGTTTCCGCATTGGTCGTGTAGGCTTGCTCAATGCCAAAATTTATCGGAAAGTGCTGTTCTTGGGTGTTTCTTCAGCTGAATATTGTCGGAAATTTGACCGCGGAGAACCTGGCTCTTCGTCACCAGCTCAATGTACTCAAACGAAATCAGAAACGGCCGAAGTTAAAAGAGCGTGATCGACTATTTTGGGTGTTTCTTTCCCGATTTTGGTCAGGATGGCGAAGCACTGTTATGATTGTGCAGCCAGACACGGTTGTGCGCTGGCACAAAAGAGCCTTCAAACTATATTGGCGTCGAAAATCGCGATCAGATAAGCGTGGGAGGCCTGCGGTCAATCCCGATGTGCGAGCACTCATATATCAGATGGCCGATGTGAATACATCGTGGGGTGCGCCCAAAATTCATGGCGAGTTGCTGATGCTCGGTCTTGAAATATCGGAACGAACGGTATCTGGGCTTCTGCGCCGATATCGACGAAAACCGCCATCTCAGACTTGGAAAACCTTCATCAAGAACCATATGGATGTAATGGTAGCCGTAGATTTTCTCGTTGTTCCTACGATTCGCTTTCGGATGCTGTATGTATTCGTGATTCTGAGCCACTCTCCGCGTGAGGTTATTCATTTCAACGTAACAGAACACCCCACTGCTGAATGGACTGCTCAACAGGTTATCGAAGCCTTCCCATGGGACACGGCACCCAGATACTTACTACGTGATCGTGACAGTATATATGGAGGATACTTCAGGCGACGCGTCGACGAAATGGGAATCGAGGAGGTCGTGACGGCTTACCACAGTCCTTGGCAAAACGCTTATGTAGAGCGACTCAATGGGAGCATTCGGCGCGAATGTACCGATCATGTTATCGTGTTTAGTGAGAATCATTTGCGCAGAATACTCCGATCATATTTCGAATATTACAATAACGATAGAACTCATTTGGGACTAGAAAAGGAAACACCAAAGGAACGTGCCATATCGAATCAAGCATCTCCAAACTCAAGACTCGTTGAGCTGCCTCGTGTTGGGGGATTTCATCATCGATACGAATGGAGTGAAGCCGCATGAATGCTACACGATCTACTAAATGCGAGGCACACTTATACAGTGCCACTGTGCCTCTTTGGAAACCGATTCTGTTTACTGCGATGGCTGGGGGAACCGGATGGGGAATTCGTGGGCAATACGGGCATGAAAACGGGGCCATGATCGCCGGTGCGCTCGTCGCTCTGACCGTGTGTTTTCTTTTTGCACGAAAAATGCCCATCGATCACTTGGTTCGCGCCGCGGCACTGGGCATTATCGCTATGGGATTCGGCGGCTCCATGACCTATGGTGAAACCATCGGACTTACTCACGATCATGAGTTGCATGAAATCGCGATTAACTGGCCCGCATTGCGTTGGGGGATGCTTGGACTGGCCATCAAAGGCGGCATATGGATCAGCTTCTTTGGCTTAATGCTTGGGATGGGACTCAGCGGTCGTCGATACGCCCTGCGAGATATGACAGCGTTAATGTTCGCAGCGATCGGGGCCTATTTCGTCGGTATCAATTCGATTAATTACCCCTTTAATCCCTTTCCCCTGGATTCTCCAGACAGAGCATTACCGTTTCTGTATTTTTCCGACCATTGGCAATGGGAGCCCATTTCACAGATTAAGCCCCGATTCGAAAACTGGGGCGGGATGCTCCTAGCCTTAGTCCTCGTTTTCGTTTATGCAGCGTGGTGGATGAAAGACAAATTGGCACGAAATATGGCTCTATGGGGAGGGCTCGCCGGAGCCCTTGGCTTTCCTGCAGGACAGTGCCTGCAAGCGTATCACCAGTTAGGAAATGATGCATTTACAACCGGTATCTGGCCTCACCTCTCCTTGAACTGGTGGAACGTGATGGAGACCACTTTCGGCACGATCATGGGCGCATTGATAGGACTGGGATTTTGGTTGAACCGAAGAAAGATTGGCGCGATGCTGGACTCCGATTCTGTCGGTGCAACCCTAAAATACATCCCGATTCCAGCAGAGATTACGCTGGTTGCTATTCATGTTACCTTAAACGCATATCTCGAATTTTCGACCTTTGAGCCAATCGAAGTCCTGTACGACCTCGGATTGGTCATGGGAATAATTCCTATCGTGCTGATTTTCGGAGGCCGGATGGGCCCCTATCTCGTTATTTTTCCTATCATCCTGCAAACAATCGCGGGAAAAGATGTTCGTGACATAGTGTACAGGCAGATCACTCACGAAGACGGAACCAAAGAACGCATCTACAACGAAGCGGCCCAAATCCACGTCCCCTTCCTGGCCGAAAACGTCCACTTACCCTTTATCGTCGGTTGGTGTATCTACTTTATCATTCCCATGAGCATTGCACTGTTTTCCGCATGGCATTTCTATAAAAAACACCAAACCCAAAGCTGCGATCCTGCCTTCGCCGGAAACGCATTAATCATCATGGGTTGGCTTTTCTTTTACCTCAACTGGGCTTTCTTCGGCTATCCATGGCCTTGGGAAGGATGGGGACCGTGGCCCTGGCAAAAGTGGGGCGGTCCGAACAGCACGGGAACATTCTTTTTGGTCTCCATGATGACGTTAACCGCAATGGTCGTCAAAGGAAAAAAGCAAAACGCTGCATACGAAGACAGCGACTAACCTGTCCATCCCGAAAACTCGTGCTCCTTGTAACGTAACGACTTAGGGTGTAGTGGTCCAGAACTTTCGGGTAGGCATAAATGACCGTAAATGTGTTGTGCTTCGCATTTAATC
>DTSJ01000481.1 GCA_012965445.1 Candidatus Hydrogenedentota bacterium | reverse complement strand
GCTACGCACATCCCAAGTGTATTGATAATCGCCTCGCGTCCGGAGCCTTTAAGAATCAGGTCCCACTGCCAAGCCGGCAGTGCTTCCAACAAAAGCCGTACACTCGGATAGACAATCGTAATACCCAGCACCGTAAAACAAACGATCAGGAGACTACGATCCAGATTACGAAGATGATGTTGTTTGTACGTGCTCACAGATCAGAAATTCCGAAGGAAAAAAACCATTAGAATTTAGTCCAGGTCGTGCTCCACGTAAGTCAGGATAGCATCCTGATCCGATTGGCTGACTTTCGTGAATAGAATCGCAATACGAAATTCATCATGTGTGGGTTCTTCAGCAATACAGCGCACGACAATCCCCTCCGCCTCAACCCGCTTGTCCACAGGCTCAGGAAGCTCAAGGACTATTCCCATCTTTGTCATTTCCGGCACCGGCTTCTGCGCGTGGCAAAACACCCCGCTACAGCTGATATTGTCCACATGGCTGATCAAGCCCTCTTTGGTACCATCCGATACCCGAAACCCGCGCTGACTCCGTGGATGACCCCGTCTTTCATCACTATGTGACATCACATGGATCCTTCCCGCATTGCCGCACCAAATAACTTTACCCGGACCTGAGACATCAAATCGCGCGATAATCCTTGCAATCCGGTAAAGTTATTCAAGCCAAGTGTCTCAGCTCAATGAATAGCTGTTCAGAACGAAAAACCTATGCCGATACCCAGACCGTTCACGCCCGCATTTCTGCTCGCAATCCCTGCATTGGACATATGCCGCCATTTCAAGGCGACGTGCCAGTCATTGTCGAATTCATACCCCACCCCGACCTCGGTCAAAAAATTCACTCTGCCGCTGTTACCCCGAAAAGTGTCAGACTGCCAGATCGCCGTTTCGTAGGACTCGAAAAAAAAGCCGTCATGCACTTCCTTCACATAGTACCGCACTGAGAATCCCAGACCAGCACCCAAGATGTTATTCCCATCGCGACCCCGACTATCGCTCTCGCTCATAAAAAACAAAGGCATCGCACGAAGGCCGGCACTCAATCGATGACCCAATGCAAACTCTTTCTCCACCGTTGCCGTTACTCCGTAATCATCAGTCCTTGATCGTCGCCCAGAGCGTATCCCGGCCCAACCTTGCCCCTCAACACGAAGTCGACCATCTCCCCATTTTGTCTCTTTGAGGTTTTTCCGAAATTCCGTCGCACTCGCTGTCCCTGAACAACCCAGAATCAGCGCAATAGCCACAATCGAAACGAAAACCTTCTCCAAGCTCTTCATACTATCCAACCTCGAAAGATACTTTAGATTTAGGAATACAAGCCATACTACCTGTACGCCCCAAACTTTACAAGAGCATTGTGTCGAATTCTATTCCATTTCGGGTTCTCAGGATTCTACGATCCCCAACGTGCTCAAACCATCAATTAACTCGGATGCAGCGTCATCAGAAAGTGACTTAAACGGCAGACGGCACTCCCCCACATCAAAACCCGTCATCCCCTGTGCGGCTTTGAGCGATGGAATTACCCCATGAGGCGCCATCAAATCGACCATCCGTAGGGAAACGGTCTGAAGCCTTCGTGCTGATTCAATATCGCCCGAATTAAACGCATTCAAAAGCCTTAGATAGTGCGGTAGCGCAAGATTGTAGGTACTGCCAACACCCGCCTTGCACCCCAGCGAAAGACCGACGAGAAGGTTTTCATCCGATCCCCAGAAAACATCATAGTCCCCCAACCCCACACAACGCTGCAAGCCCTCAAGGTTCGTTCCGCTGTACTTCAGACCAGCAAAACTCGAGATCTGTTCCTTCGCCAGTGAAATCACATCGAAGGCTGGAATCGTTATCCCACTTAATTGAGGTAGGTCGTAATAGTAAAAAGGAAGGTCCCCTGCGGCCGCAGCGATCGGAGCACACCAATCTACAATATCCTGAGCAGTTTCCATAATAAAGTAGGATGGCGCGATAACGCTGACTCCAAATACACCGCACTCGGCGGCATGCTCAGCAAGCGATATCGCATCACGCTGACAATGATGCCCGACATGAGCAATAACAGGCAGTTCCGTTCCACCCTGAGTCGCCCAGGCCTTCGTCAGCGACTTTCGCTCATCAACCGTCAGTGAACTCCATTCTGCCGTCGTACCGTTCATGAACACGCCCGCAGCCCCGACACCCTTAAAATACTCCGCCTGAGTGGCAACCGTATCTAAATCGATATCTCCGTTCGGATGCATCGGTGTCAATGCGGCTGGCAACAATCCTCTGAAATTCGACATAAAGCAACTCTCCCACAATACACGTTCATTTATATATAATAATGTTTCTGAATCCGGAAATAAGATTCATACAGCCCGGCAAGAAACGGAATCCACAAACCAATAGTAACAGGAAATATCAAAAATATGTACGCATCGAGAGCATTTGCACATTTGAAGATAGTATCGATTATTCTATGTGCGGGGCTTCTTTCTTTAACTACGCATGCCCAGCAATTCAATTGGGCCGATCTGCCCGAACTACCCGGTGGCCTAGGCTTCGGAGGATCCTTCGCAGGAACCCACAACGGCGCACTTATCGTCGCTGGTGGCGCGAATTTTCCAAACGGTATGCCGTGGGAAGGCGGCGCCAAAGTCTGGTACGGGGATATCCACGTACTCGAGACAGGCGACACCACTTGGAATTCCGAATCGTCCCTGCCGCATCCCATGGCCTATGGTATTTCCATCTCCACTCCCCAAGGTCTGATCGTTGCTGGCGGCAGCGATTCAGAAGCCGTATATGCCGATGTCTGGCTGCTCAAGTGGGATGCCGACGCGAAAAAGATCGACTTCGATACCTTGCCGCCACTTCCCGAAGTCTCCGCATTTCACGCCGCAGCTCTAGTTGGCACCACCGTCTACGTCGCTGCGGGTCAAAAGTCTACGGACGCTACAGACCTCAATCACGCTTTCTGGGCCATGGAGATATCCGGCCCCGTCGATTCATGGAAATGGGAATCCAAAACCCCGTGGCCTGGCGACGCCAGAATCAAGGCCGTTGCCGCTGCCCAGACCAGCGGAACCGACAGATCGTTGTTCTACCTTTTTAGCGGCGAAATCCCGACCAGAGATCAAGCAGGCGAAGTGACCTTAAACTACGTGATCGATGGCTATCGTTATGATCGGGCAAACGACACCTGGACAACGATAGCTGATCTTGAAGTACCCGTCGCCGCAGCCCGCGCAATCGACGTCGGACAGTCCCATATCATTGTGTTCAGCGGATCGACCGGAGAACACGTGACGAAACCGACTCAGGAAATCCCGGAGTTTCCGAATCACGTCCGCGCCTACAACACAATCACCGATACCTGGTCCATCGCCGCAGAAATGCCCCGTAGCGTCGTCACAGCTGAAGTCACACGATGGAACGATCAGATCGTCATCACCACCGGCGAAATCAGGCCAGGAATCCGCACCCCCCGCGTACAGACGCTCGAAATAAAGGGAACCGATGTAGCCTTCGGAACCCTCAACTACATCGTACTCGGCCTCTACCTCGCCGCGCTTCTCGCGATGGGATTCTTCTTCTCGAAACGCGAAAAGGGTACCGACGACTTCTTTCTCGCGGGCAAACGCATTCCCTGGTGGGCCGCAGGGCTAAGCATTTACGCCACGCAGCTCAGCGCAATTACCTTCGTGTCCATTCCAGCCCTCTCCTACGCAACGAACTGGGTCGTTTTTCCAGGAAGTATATGCATCCTTTTAATGGTTCCAATTGTCGTCAAGTTCTACCTCCCGTTTTTCCGCAAACTTAACATCACTACCGCCTACGAGTACCTCGAGAAACGTTTTAACCTCCACGTGCGACTCTTCGGAAGCGCATCATTCCTCGCCTTCCAGCTCTTGCGGATGGCCGTCGTCATTTACCTACCCGCCCTCGGACTCGCAGCCATCACCGGGCTCAACGTCTACCTCTGCATTCTACTCATGGGCATTCTCTCCACCATATACACCGTACTCGGCGGCATCGAAGCCGTCATCTGGACAGATGTACTTCAGGCATTCGTACTGCTCGGAGGACTCATCGTAAGTCTCGTTCTCCTGCTCGTCTACGAAGGCGGCCCCGGCGAAGTACTCGCTCTCGCATCAGAAAAAGGAAAGTTCGCCATGCTCAATCTCAACTGGAGCTTCACAGAACTCGCCACCTGGTCCATGCTCCTCGGAACTATGATGCTTCAATTCGGCCCCTATACAACCGATCAGGCCGTCGTGCAGCGATATATGACCACCAAAGACGAAGCTGCCGCAGCAAAGGGACTCTGGCTCAACGGCCTCATGGCAATCCCCGGCCTGTTCTTGTTTTATCTCGTCGGCACCTGCATGTATGTCTACTTCGGCGCACACCCCGATCAATTGATCGTCGGCATGAAAAACGATCAGGTCTTCCCCCTCTTCATCGTAAACCGCCTCCCGGTCGGCATCTCAGGACTCGTCATCGCGGGCATCTTCGCAGCATCCATGTCCAGCCTGGACAGCAGCATGCACAGCGTCGCTACCGCCGTCACCACCGACTTCTATGGGCGACTCAAAGCAGGCGTCTCCGATCTCCAGCGACTCCGCGTCGCACGCGCCGTCATCGTCATCGCCGGCACCCTCGCAGTTACATTGGCATTCGCACTCGTCCGATTCGACATCAGCTCTCTCTTCTTCCTCTTTCAGAAGATGCTCGGACTCATCAGCAGCGGACTCGTCGGTATCTTTATCCTAGGCATTTTCACAACCCGGAGCCATGCAACAGGCGTACTCCTCGGTGCCGTAGCCAGTATCGCTGTGTTAATTTTTCTCACATGGTTCTCGGAAATTGATTTCTATCTCCACTCCGTCGCCGGAATATTTACCAGCGTCGCAGTCGGCTACGGATGCAGTCTAATCCTTCCCAATCCAAAACAAGACGTCGCCGGATTGACGATGCACTCATAGAACCAGCGGTTACACCGTTCGAGAATACCTTTCGCAATCCTGTAGACTTTGCAGGTTAGGGAAATCAAAAATGCAGCTCTTACACAATCTCTATCAAGTCGGCGGCGACATGAACGGCATCACCTGGGCCGGAGTAGACGCTGGGTACGAAGACGGAAACTCCTATATACTCGCAACCCCAGAAGGCCTCGTCATGTTCGACTGCGGATGCGGCGACACCCTCGACCAGATCTTTGCAAACATCGCATACTGGAATCTGGATTCCGACAATATCAAAGCCTGCTTCCTCACACACGCCCATTTCGACCACACAGGCGCAGCCCATTTGCTTAAAGAAAGAGAAATCCCCCTCTACGCCCACGTAAACACCGCCGAAGCAGTAGCCCTAGGCGACGAGCGCTGCGCAGGGTTCCTCTATCACAAAACCTTTCAGCCCTGCCAAGTCGACCACACGTTAAACGACGGCAATACCCTCGAAATATGTGGCATCTCAATCGACGTCATGCACGTTCCCGGACACTCCATGGGATGCACCGCATATAAGTTCGACCACGAAGACAAGCGCGTCGTCATAAGCGGCGATTTAATCGGTACTCTCCTCGACGGAGATTTCGGCTGGAGCGGCTCAATCGATTTCGACCGCGAAATCTATCTCCAATCCCTCCAGCGTTTTGCAAAGGTCGACTTGGACATCATGCTGCCCGGCCACGGCATGGTCTATTTCCACGAACCCCGCCGTCGCGCAGAACAAGTCCTCAATGCCGCACTCAAGGAATGGCGACAATAACACCCGGTCCCTATTCCCCCGTCCGATATTCCGACATCCCCTCGTGAATGTGAATCCATCGGTCCGCCCGTCTCGCGAACTCAAGGTCGTGCGTCACAAATACGACCGTCACGCCGTCCACCTCGTTCAATTCCCAGATCAAGTCCACAATCTCCCGGCCCGTTTCCTCGTCCAGGTTCCCCGTCGGCTCGTCCGCCAGCACCACACTCGGATTATTGTACAACGCCCGCGCAATAGCCACCCGCTGCTGCTCACCGCCGCTCAGTTTCCCAGGCTTATGCGTCATACGCTCCGTAAGACCAACCTTCGTCAGCAGTTCCTCCGCCCGCGCCAGACACTCTTTCCGCGGCATCCCCTGGCTGATACCCGGCATCATCACATTCTCCACCGCCGTGAATTCCGCCAGCAAATGATAAAACTGGAACACAAAACCGATGTCCTCGTTCCGAAGACTGTTCACCTTGCTTTTGCTCATCCCCGACACCAACTCGCCGTTGTAAAATAGTTCCCCGGCAGTCGGCGCGTCCAGCGTGCCCATGATATGCAGCAGCGTACTCTTCCCCGCGCCCGAAGACCCGCTGATCGCCAGAATCTCGCCCTTCTGCACATCAAAATCAAGTCCACGCAGTATCCGCAGCTCGAGA
>DTSJ01000480.1 GCA_012965445.1 Candidatus Hydrogenedentota bacterium | reverse complement strand
TGCCGAACCGACCTCGAACAGTCCGACCTCGGGGTGATATCCGAACAAAAAGATTCCGCAATACGCGCTCAGCATGTTCCACTCAAACACAGCTGCGATGGGCATGTTGCTGATGATGAAAAAGTGGAGCATCAGGAACATCGCAATGCCTATCCACTGCAACGGTCCGCTCTGCGTAACAAAAATCAACACGATAGGGGCACCCAACTCCAGGAATGTGCCGGCATGCGCCATTATTTTTCCGAGTGTTGAAGGGCTTAAGTCTTCGGGATAGGAGCGGAAGAGTTTCTTTCGAAACCAGGCAATTTTCAGGAACGGATTATTCGCCGTCATAATAGGAACCACGTAGGCGAAGGCCGGTGTCAGCTTGGAGACACCCGCCCAGAACCAGATGGCCAGTTGCACCCATTTTGAGGCGGCGATAAAGTTTCCAACCAGCAAGAAGGTTACAACGATTGCAAAATGATGTTCTCCGCGAGAGGAAAGAAAAATCGTTCGGTCGCCCAATGCGCAAAGCGGAAGGAGGATTACAACGGGCCATAGATACTGGCGCGTCACATCGGGCTGAACCAGTAGCACGAACAGCGCGATGACGTATACGGCGTATAACAGTGCGTCCAGCGGAGTTCTCCGCGTTCCACCGATAATGGGAACACCTTTGAACAGAGGCAGTTTGGTTGTGCCGGGGCGCAAATAGTGAAGGCAGGCGGTGAACGGCGGCCAGAGCTTCAGGCCAAGCGGTCCACTCATGCAACCGAATCCAAGAACCTCGAAGGTCAGGCTCCAGATGAAGGCCTTTTGAAACGCGACCGGGTGGAACGCCCATTCTTGAATGTTACTGAGCGAACCCAGACCGGGAGTGAAGCTGCAAAAGAACACCCAGCCGAAAAACAGCAGCACGATTTTGATCGCGTGAAAGGCATACGCCGCTCCAGGGTAGTTCAGCCCCTCGTGAATGTAGAGGTGGCACACGTAGTCAACCCGCTCGGTAAACCCCATTTTCGCCCACTCTTCGGGTTGAAACTTAGATTTATCCGGAACGTCATCTACAGAGTCTGTGTTGCTCATCGATATCTATTCCTCGATCAGTATCGTTATTCGGCTCGCTCCAATTTCATGTTCCTGTTCTCGGAAATCAATCCAGATCCGCATCGTCGAATTTACGAGTTCAGTGGTATCGTGATGCGGATCATGCCCGACATAGAGAACGGACACCAGTGTATAGTCCTTCTCCACATAATTCCAACTATCACGAAGTCCAACCTTGCCTGCCGCACGATCATTCAGCCCATGAATCTGCAGTACCGGAATTTTCAACAGCAAAACTCCACGAAATGTCGCAAAACGACATAAATTTTCGAAAAGTGCTATACAGAACGTTGCGCCTTAAAAATCAACGAATTCAATCCCTGAATCGCTGCCAAGGCTACTCCGTCCGCGTCTGTCGATGTGATACGCCCTACGAAATCACCTACTGGTCCTGCCCCTCTAAACGAGTCCATCTTTTGCTATTGTAAAAGATGGACTCGTTTAGAGGGGCAGGGCCAAACTGCTTATGCAATGAGGTGAGAATCAGTTCGACGCGTTTCTATCCACCACCAGCGACATTAATCGGCCGAGATTCTTCACCGGGAAGTGAAGAAATTCCCCATAAACAGTGCGTTTGGAGTTAGGCTGAATAAATTGACCTTACGCGAGGATTAGACGGTGGCTACCA
>DTSJ01000479.1 GCA_012965445.1 Candidatus Hydrogenedentota bacterium | reverse complement strand
AATTGACTGTTTATTCTTGTTCGCCGCGCGCGGGACGGCGCAAAGTTATGGGGTATATCGGTCGAGTATTTTCATTGGGAATGTATTCAGGATTTAAGCAGAGTGGAGAATTGTAATCAAGTTTTCATTGTATGTCATATTTAGTTTCCGTTGGGGTTTGGGCAGGAGGAACCTGAAGGGGAGCCATGCGATTTTGGACGATTTATTCATTGATGCCGGGGGCACTTTTCATTGCTATCAGCAGACCGTGTTTTTCTTCTGCGACGACAGTTGTATTGGGGATCGTTTTGAGTTGTTGTCTAACGGAATCGTCGACGGGCCTGGTATCGGGGCAGTAAATATAGTCGATGCACCATTCCTGAATGAAATTGATTCGATAGTTATTATCGGTTGATGGTGCGAAAAATTGATCTATTCCGGGTTGAAGTACAGTTGACATCTGGTCGGAGAGATCGGTGCTTCCGGTGCCACCGAGGACCTGGGTATTTACGCGCAAGGCGAGTACGTCGCTGAATTCCTGCGGAGCGAGGACACGGGCCTGGGGAAGCTGGTCGAGGAGACGGGCATCGGCGTGGGTCATGATTTCGGGGTGGAGATTGGGGAAGGGGGATTGACCTGGTTTGTGGGCGAGGGGGCCCTGGAAAAAGAGGGCTTCGACGAGGGTTGAGATGACGCCGAGTGTGATCATTGTGGCGCCGTAGCTGATTGCTACACGGCGGTTGGTATCGGCCCAGGTATGGAGGGCATAGGCGGTGCATGCGGAGACGGGAAGGCCTATGAAGAGCATGAGGCGTTGGGGGTGAGTCGTAGAAACCAGCCTTGACCGAATGCGGAGTGACTGGATGAAGGCTGTCATGGCGCCGTAGACGAGGGCGAGGGGGGGTGTAGTAGAGGCGGGATACGTGTTGGGTGCCGGTGAGGTATGGGCCTTCGACGAGTTCGTACAAGGAGGGGCGGAGGAACCATGAGTCGAAATCGGGGGAGGATTTTTTGAAGGCGGATGGCATGGATTGGAGTATACACCATTTATTTTTGGACATACAGGGGGTTTATCGGCAGAAACGGGCATCGGATTTACCGGGAAAGAGGCGTCGGATTTTAACTTATAGCGCCGGGGGCGGTGTCCATGAGATCGGAGCGCCAGTAGATGCCGAGGAGGGCTTCGTCGGGATCGCTCAGCTGATGGATGGAGTATGTCTCCCAGTTGTAGGTGCTGCATTCTGATTCGAAGGCGCGGGCGAGTTCGAGGGCCTGATCGCCGTTTTCTGCGCTGACGCCATAGACGATGAATCGATCGCTATTTTCGAAGAACACGTTGTCGGAGTCTTGTACGGAAGTTTTGAGTACGACCTGATGGCTTGATGCGCGGTTGGAGGCGCGACCTTCCAATACCTGGAGCGCGCCGAGGATTTCTTCGCCGAAGAGGGCTTCGTCGAAAACGCGGGTCACGACTTCTTCGGTGTGTTCGTGCATTTTGTTTCTGTTTGCGAATCTGAGGAGGGTTGCGACTACGTAGTCGCGTGATTCCGGATCGAGTTCTTCGTCTTCGAGTACTTCTTCGAATGCTTCGCGGAGGATTTCCCATGCGGGCCAGATGTGTTCTTGCGATTCTTCGTAGTCGGCGCGTGTGATGAGGGTGCGCCAGCCTGCGGGATTCAGGTCTTGCAATTGCTCGATACAATGCTCGACTTGAACGTCGTCTTGATTTCGGACGGCGGAAATGGCCCAG
>DTSJ01000478.1 GCA_012965445.1 Candidatus Hydrogenedentota bacterium | reverse complement strand
CGCCGAGGTTCGGATGGGTAAAGGTAAGGGAGCCCCGGAGATTTGGGTTGCCGTAGTGAAACCGGGTCGTGTAATTTTTGAGATTGAAGGCGTGGAAGAGCAGCTCGCACGTGATGCGATACGACTTGCTGGCCACAAGATGCCAATTAGTACGAAGTTTGTAAAGCGCGGCTAAGCCGTTTAGTAATATCGGAGACAGAGCGTGAACGCGAAAGATTTACGAGAAAAGAATGATGATGAGCTCAATGAGCTTATTCAGGAACGCCGCGATGAATTGATGCATTTCCGGCTTCAGATGGCGACGGGCGCAGTGGACAATGTTCGGGCGAGCCGTGAAGCCCGTCGGGAAATCGCGCGTGTCAAGACGATATTGAATGAACGCAAACGTGCTGCAGCTACGGCTGATGCAGGAGAGAAGAACTAGTTATGGCTGAACGAGGACATCGAAAAGAGCGTGTAGGCCTGGTGGTGAGCAACAAGATGGACAAGACCATCACTGTCGCGGTGGAACGGCGGATGCAGCATCCTCTGTATAAGAAGGTGATTCGTCGGACGAGGAAATTTCATGCGCATGACGAAAGCAACACGTGCAATATCGGTGATACGGTTCGCATTCGTGAGTCGCGTCCGTTGAGCAAGTTGAAACGCTGGCGGCTGGTAGAAGTTGTCAAGCAGGTTGACTAAGCATTTTCGGGACGTGTCCCGGATGACTATAGGGTAGAATGATGATACAAACGGAATCGAATCTAGTGGTAGCCGATAATTCGGGCGCTCGCCGGATCAGGTGCATTCATGTGGACGGCAGTACAGGTCGTCGTTACGCGCGCTTGGGCGATGTGATTACTGCGACGGTTAAGGAAGCCATTCCGAATTCACCTGTAAAGAAGGGTGAAGTTGTGAAGGCTGTTATCGTGCGTATGCGTCGTGACACACAGCGCCCAGATGGGTCGGTGATTCGTTTCGATTCGAATGCGGCGGTGCTTATTGATGCGAAGAAGGAACCACGCGGGACACGTATTTTTGGTCCGATTCCGCGCGAGTTGCGTGATAAAGGGTACCTGCGGATTGTATCGCTGGCGCCGGAAGTAGTGTAGAGGAACATTGAGATGAACATTTGCAAAGGTGACAAGGTTCAGGTGATTACCGGTGACACTCGTGATCACGGGAAAATTGGCAAGATTTTGACGGTATACCCTAAGACTGAGCGAGTTCTGGTGGAAGGGGTAAACTTTGTCAAGCGTCATACGAAGCCTTCTGGCGCGAACCAGCAGGGCGGTATTATTGAGAAGGAAGCGCCGATTCATATGACCAATGTCATGCCCTGGTGCGAAACGCTGGAACGTCCTTCGCCTATCGTGCGGAAGCGTCTGAAAGACGGCACGCGGGTACGGGTATATAAAATCAACGGCGAGACCGTGAAAGACAATAAGTAAAGGAGCGGGTCCGGTGACAGCACGACTGCGAGAACAATTCAACGACACCATCAAGCAGACTTTGATGGAGAAGTTTAAGTACGCCAATGTTATGGAGATACCGGTGCTTGAGAAAGTAGTGGTAAACGTAGGGTGCGGCGATGCGAATACAGAGCCACGTCTTTTGGAAGCTGCTATGACAGAGTTGGGCGTGATCACGGGTCAGAAGCCCAGTTCGCGTCGGGCACGGAAATCGATTTCGAATTTCAAACTGCGTGAGGGTCAGAATATCGGCTGTATGGTGACGCTGCGCAACGATCGG
>DTSJ01000477.1:928-6481 GCA_012965445.1 Candidatus Hydrogenedentota bacterium | reverse complement strand
GTAGAAGAAGAGTTCCGGAAGAATGGGTGTTGCTTTCCACGGTTCCAATCCTCGCTGCCGTCCCGTTGACTGAGTCGGAGAAGGCTTGTAAACATTCCGCTGCACGGTCTTCCGGCACTGCGGCGAGGAGGCCGCCTGAGGTCTGCGGATCGAAGAGCAGGGGATAGCGCGGGTGATTCTGGAAGTCCGCCGCGTTCTGGATGTGCGATTCGTTTCGAATGTTTTCTGGATACAGGGTGCTGCGCAGGCCATGCTCAGAGAGTGCAAGCGCGCCTTTGAGAAGTGGGAGTGCTTCAAGTTCGACATGTGCTTGGAGTTCGGAGTCCTGAAGCATCTCAAGCAGATGCCCTGCCAGACCAAAACCTGTCACGTCGGTTAACGCTGTTGCACCGTGATCGCGCAGGATATGCGCCGCTTCCCGGTTTGATTCGCGCATGGAGGTCAGTGCCGCGTTGAGCCACGGTGACCGCGTGATTCGCTGCTGATCGCCAACGAGCAAAACTCCGGTGCCAATAGCCTTTGTCAGGATAAGAACATCACCGACTTCCGCGCCTCGTTTCGCAATCGCGTCCTCGGAGAGAGTGCCGTTCACAGTCAGTCCGAAGAAAAAATCTTCTCCCTCGGCCGTGTGTCCGCCCACGAGAGCCGCTCCGTCTTGCCGAAGCACTGAGTACGCCCCGGCAAGAAGTTCGTAGAGGATATCTTCATGAAAGGTCCCCATCGCGTATGGAAGGGTGACTGACGCGAGCGCGTTGTGTGCTTCCGCGCCCATCGCATATAGGTCCGAAAGGCAATGCGTTGCAGTAATGGCGCCAAACAAGAAGGGGTCATCCAGAAAAGACTTAAAATGGTCGACGGAAATTACCGTTTTCGTGTTTGCGGGGTACGAAACGAGCGCAGCATCATCCCCATATACGATCGACTCATCGGAATCCGGATGGGAATCTTTCAAACGCTCAAGCGCAGCCGACAGAATCGTGTGACCAATCTTCGATCCACATCCCGCACAGTGCATGGGGGCCATAGCGGTCGTATCGGAGTCCATCGGATTCATTGCTGCATCGATTTGATATTTTTCCATGAACTTGCGGTCGATGCGATCTTTCCACTTCCAGATATGCGGACCCTGCGCTGAGAATCGACCCTTCGAAGCAATCGCGCTTTTGTTTCCTGTACCTATCAGACTGAGAAATTTCTCCTGTGGAACATAATGTTCGAGGGGGTCGCCCGTGAATGTATTTCGAATATTTTGCGCCAGATACGGCCCCTGTCGTACTGCAAACACGCCTGACTTGGGGCGTGGAAATTTCTCAAGCGTAGCGATGTCGCCGGTGGCGAAGATATTCTTGTGCGACATTGTCCGCAGGGTCTGGTCGATCAGAATGAATCCGGCATCGTTGGTATAGAGTCCGCTGTCTCTTATCCATAACGGTGCGGACGCGTCGGTTGCCCAAATAACCGAATCTGCCGCAATCAGTTGACCGGACTCAGTACGAATAGAATCCTTATCCACCGAAACGACGCGCTGGGCGGCATGTAAATGAATTTTCATTTTGTACATGAGGCACGTGATTCGTTTGCGCACACCAGCGTTGTGCGTTGGGAGGATCATTTCGCCGTCCGTCACGACATGGAACTTGACGTTTTCAGGATCTTTTTGCCGCTCCCGGCAGGATTGGGTAATGTGATGCCTCATAGTGAGGGCAAGCTCGATGCCGCCCGCGCCTGCACCGACAATTGTGATGGTGTAGGGGTCTTCGGAATCCAGGGCTTTTTCCAGGATTTCTTCCCATCCTTCGATAAATACGTCGACTGGTTTTGCTGGCAGCGCGAACTCGGAGATGCCGGCAACATTCGAAATGACGGGACGCGAGCCGACATTGATGGACAGCACATCGTAGGAGACGGGTGAACGATCATCGAAAAGGACCTGTTGCGATTCGGGGTCTATATTCGAGGCCTCAGCGTATACCAGACGTGCGCTCGCTGCTTCGGCAAGATTCCTCAGATCGATGTGGGATTCGCGGTGAGTGTAGTGACCAGCTATGAAACCGGGGAGCATTCCAGAGTACGGGGCGAGAAGTTCCCGGGAAATGATCGTCGTCGCGACGTCTTCAATTGGACGCATGGCAAGCTGGCGCAGGACTTCGATCTGGCTATGGCCGCCACCCAGCAACACGAGTTTTTTCATAGCGGGTACTGTATCGATTGATATGGGAGTAAAGCAATAGATCACCGTGAATGTGGAAGGAAGTGCTTGGTTTTTGGTCGGTAGATTTTTTACACTGTTTGTTTCGAGAAGTTTTTAATTTCGTGAAACGATGTTCAACATTCAGGAGTGTGCGGTATGAGTGACAAGATTGCGTTGTTTTGGCCGGGTGATTATCGGGCTTTGCCAAATGAGTCGGCGTTGTCGAATATTCAGGAGGCGACTGTCCAGTTGGAAAAGGCCCTGTCGAATCTTGGACGCGAATCGTATCGGATCGAAGGGTATTTGACGAAGCCGCATGAAGCGATAGAAAAACTCGGGCCAGTTCAGGACCCGATGATCGGTGTGTGTGTACACTGGTTTTACGGTCCCCATACGACGGACGGCGTAGTAGGGAAAGACAATCCGCTGCTGCTGGCGAGTAATTTCTCCGGTGAATGGCCTGGATTGGTTGGCTTGCTGAATACGGGCGCGTGCCTGGAATCGCTGAACCGGAAATTCTCGCGCGCATGGACGGACCACGATGACTGGACGACGGACGAGTTCTTCATGGAGCATCTGGATGAATGGTGCCGGACAGGTTCGACCTCGTATTCAGAGGAAGCGATCATCACGGATGTTTCGGTATCGGCTGACGCGCAGAAGATTTCCGACGAAGTGGAAGCCGGGATTCGCGAGCGGCGGGTTCTTATGTTGATGTTGGGCGATACTTCGATGGGCATGATCAATGGCTATTTCGGGCCACGTCTGCTGAACCCGATTGGGTTTACAGAGCATAAGGTTGATCAGGCGTGGATCATTGACCGCGGAGAGTCGATTTCGCAGGATCGGATCGACGCCGCGTTCAATTTCGTGAATGAGAATGGCGTAGAATTTCATTACGGCGATGATTTCGATGAGCGCGCGACAAAAGAGCAACTCCGCGACTACCTGACGGTGCTGGATATGATCGATGAATTTCATGCGGACTGCCTGGGTTGGCAGTATCAACTCGGTTTGATTCCGCTACGACCGCCATCTGACTTTTGCGAGGGTTTGTTCAATTCGACATGCCGTCCAGAGAGTAACGGCGACACGATTGCTACCGCGACGGAAGGGGATCAGGGTAACCTCGTTCCGATGGAGATGATGAAGCGTCTGTGCAAGGCAAAGGGCCTTCATCAGTCGGTCGCATTTCACGATGTGCGCTGGGGCGGTGAACATGAGGGCCGATTCGTGTGGGTGCTGCTGAACTCTGGTTCGGCGGGGGCGTATGCGTTTAATCATGATCCGGATACATTGAAGGGTACGCATTCATATCGTCAGCCCGCGCAATATTTTCCGAATCCCGGCGGCACGTTGACGGGTGAGAGTCTGCCAGGCGAAATTACGTGGTCGCGGGCATACATTCGCGACAATGAACTCTGGATGGACATCGGTCAGGGTGAGGTCGTTAAGCTGCCCGAGGAAAAACGTGATGCGTGGTGGGAAGGAACGACGCGGGAGTGGCCGTTTATGGCGGCCGATCTAGGCATTTCTCGCGACACGCTCATGGCGCATTATATGTCGAATCATATTGCTGTATCATATGGTGAC
Organism: Candidatus Hydrogenedentota bacterium; assembly: GCA_012965445.1. Next base: position 2,697 of record DTSJ01000477.1, on the reverse strand, counting down.
ATTTTCGAGGAGATGGTGGCGTTGAGCCGATCGCTTGGGTTCAAGGTGCGCGTACTCCGAGGATAGGGAGCATCGGTTGGGAGGCATTTTTGTGCTGGAGGTCTCATAAAACTGCGTTCGTATAGTGTAAGCAGGGTACAGCATGTTCGGAAGAATGCGTGTGGCGCACGGTTCCTCTAGCAGAGTCCGACCGTCGGCGTACTACTCGACTTCCTGGACGCAATTGATCTCCCAGGGTATTCCAAACCGATCGATGAGCATGCCGAACCGTATTGACCAGAAGGTCTGTTGAACTGGCATTTCCACTGAGCCACCTTCAGAGAGCTTCATAAACAAGCGTTCCGCTTCGGACGGGTCTTCTACTTCCAGCAGTACGAAGAACCCCTTTGGCGGAACGTACTGTTCGGGAAGTATATCCGCGCCGGCCAATGTCATACCCTCGACGGAGAGACTGCCATGCACTATCTTGTTTTGCCAATCGGAAGGAACATCCGCAGCCATTGGGGAATCGGCATAGGTCAACATAGAGGCATCGGAACCGCCCAAGAGGTCTTCGTAAAACTCCAGGGCCTCACGGCATTGACCACGGAAGGTAAGGTGAATATTGACTCGCATCATAGCGCTCCTTGCAGGTCGTCCGCGTCATTCTCTTTTTTCTGCGAAAGCCAAATGATATCCGTTGCAGTCTTTAATTCCGAATTCCTTTGTACCGTATGACATATTCTGAAGCGGCCATTGGACTTCAACACTATCCTTAGTCGTATTGAAATACTCTTCGACCTGCGGCAAAAAGAAATAGACTGTTCCGGAAAAGTTTGGTGAGCCTTGAATCATGTCGCCACTTGTAAAAACGATGGTTCCTTGGGCTTTCGTTGCTGTACAGGTATCTTCGGCTGTATCGGAGACGTTGAAATCGAGCGTATCACGGTAGAAGCGTTTTGTCTCTTCGATGTTTTTGCATTTCATCAGTAGATTCATTGTCATGTTGATATCCTGGCTCGATCAGTCGTATCGCTCTTGATCGTGCTACAAGTGGGGCTTTCCGGTCGGTTGCCTATGACCCAGACCGTGGTCGTAGCTTGATCGATTGTCCGGATGAATGGAGTAGTCGTCGTAGCAGAGAATCCTTAGAATAGAAGCTGGGCGCAGGTGCCAACTTGCCCAGGCGAGCGCCGAGTCGCCGTTCATGTCTTTGGCATCTTGAGCCGCACCTGCGTTTAACAGAAGCTCGATGCTCTTCTCTGTACCGAATGCCGCAGCGCGATGCAGCGGCGTTTCGGCCTTTGTCGTGCAGTCTCGCATGAATGCGCCTGTCTCAACGTCAGGCTTCGTTGCGCAATTCGGGTTTGCACCGTTTGCGAGCAAAATTTCCACAACGTAATCGTAAACGGGGAGGTTCGCCTCGCATAGAGCCGCGTGCAGAGGCGTCTCGCCCGTATCTAGAAGGGGGTGATTCACGTCTGCGCCATTTTCGATGAGAAACTGACTGAGTTGCCAGTGTCCGTGAAAGACGGCCCCGTTGAGATCAAGATTCTCGCCGAGCGATTCGAGGGCTTCGCCGTTTTCGAGCAGAAATCTAATCGCACTCACATCACCGTGGTAGGTGCACAAGCGGATCAAAAGAATTCCATGCTGATCAGTCGATTTTGCGGATTCGCCTTGCGCAAGATACTCGAAAACGAGGTCGGTACGACCGTCTGCGATTTGCCCAATCATTGATTCTTGGCCCTCCTGCGCCAGTGTACCGGCGTACTGTGCCTGGGATAGTA
>DTSJ01000477.1:0-909 GCA_012965445.1 Candidatus Hydrogenedentota bacterium | reverse complement strand
CGATTCAACTCGCCTGAAAATTCGAAACTTGATGCGAGGATGAGCACGCGAATTCAGTTTTTTGTAAACGTCAGGGTGTATGTTGCCGGAGTGTTGGGGGCCGATTGTACTTCCAGAGTCAGCGTGTTGTCGTTGCCGGACCATTGGATGGGTGTGTCGTTTATCCGGGCGGTTTCAATTTTGTAGCCGGGGGGGTGCAGGAAGTAGAGCGTGCCTTGGGGCTGGGTTGTGGTTAGTGTGCCGGTCAGTGTGAGAGTTGCAGGGTCCCAGCGTTCTTTTATTTTGCTGGGGAGGGTCTGAGAGATGGGGTAGGTTGTGCCTAGCAGGAGGGGAACGTTTTTGTACTGTCGCAGCAGGAGTATACGCATTTTGTTCGGGGTCGCGCTGATGTTTACGCGGGTTTGGATATGGCCGTAGTAGTGTTTTTGCTGGAGATCGAAGAGGGTGAATTGGGGCTGGAGGCGGAGTCTTGGGCTGTTTATGGGTAGGGTTATGGTTTTGTGGGTGTCGGTACTGTTGTTGATTCCCGCTAGTATCCAGTGTCCCTTGCGGTCGTTTCCTCGTTTTAGCCATACTGCGGGGTCGTTGTTGAAGAATAGATCCTGGGGTTTTGCAGGGCGGATCAGCGGGGGGATGAAGGGTGCGTTGAGGGTATCCTGACCCCATGCTGGGGTATTGCTGAGTGTGTCCTGGGTTTCGATTAGATTGATGCCTTTGAGGGCTGCCTGAGGGTAGTTTGAGGTAGTGTTGAGGGTGTACTGATGGCCTAAATGGGGCGCCTGGAGGGCGATTGAGGGGTGGTCCGGGTTGATCAATCGGTGGGTATTGTGGAATGCGGGGAGGAGATCCGAGGGCGCGAGGATGATGGGGGCTCTATTGCCGAGCGCCGTGCGGAGGGTGTTCATGGCT
>DTSJ01000476.1 GCA_012965445.1 Candidatus Hydrogenedentota bacterium | reverse complement strand
GTCCACCCCTCTCCCCCCACCCATAGTATTTTCTCGCCAATATCCACGCCCCAACCTATGCCGCTTGGTTCGCCGGATTCCTGATCTCCCTTATCCGACAATTGCGAGTAGTATCCGGGGCTTGGCCACTGAATCGAAGAAACCCTTCCCGTGGCATCGAAACCCACTGTCAAGCGGCCATTACCAATGAATTGAGGCCGATTCTGGGCCTGAACTGACGACCCGGCGAGTACAACCGTCAACACCAACAGAAGCCTTAATTTATGGGTCTGCGGACTATTCATCATCAGAAGCATCCAGATATCCCCTGAAAGAAACCCCATCATCTACTACCGAACCTTCCAGTAACAATGACTCAAGATTGGCCAACCGATCCCAAACATTCGCCCATTTCACTTCAATATCCTCCCGATTCACTCCGGGGAAGTATTCGTGATCAGCCGCATCTGAGACCAGCGGTCTAATCAGCTCTGCAAACTCTCTATAGTTCGCCACTATACGGCAGTTGATCACTGACGCAGGCCCGACACTCCACCGATCTGCATTTTGAAGCATGTGCGAGGATTGATTCGTCGTAACGCGAATGCCTTCATCCGAAGCCACACACCATTCGTAGGTATGCCCAAACCACGGTTCCTTCCAACCCTTCAGCGGCCCCCATCGAATCTCTGTGCGATCAAAATTGGTCACGTCAGCCGTGGAAGCCCACTCTCCCCCCTCCTCCGCGATCGTAAATATAGGGACCGCGAGAAAATGCTGGCTGAGAATATCGTCAAGTACCCAGACCTTCTCCCGCTCGTCACTCATTTCATCGTCTGACATTCTGGGACCAATATCGCTGAGCATCTCTCTCGCGAGGTCCAGATTCGCCCAGTTCGGCATCAATTCAATCAGCAGTGAAAACCATTCCTGGGGTTTCGCGCCCGCTATTGTCAGTGCGTCAGTCTTTGCTGTTGACGAAACCAATTGCACAGGAACGTCACGCGCTTCCACCGAATACCCTATCCACCCCTCAACGGGAAAACCGTCTTCTATATGCACCCGGCATCGCAGAAGATACGGCTTGCTGAGCGCAATGGCAACGACCTTAGGCTCGTCGCCTCCTCTAATATATTCTCCTTCTTCCGAAAGCATCGACTCGACAAATCCGCGAGACTCGGAAAAGCATATGAATCCATTCTGCCAGGCATAGAAAACACTACCGTTTGAATATACTGCACCCATCGGCTTCTCGCCGAACAGTCGAACGCCAACATGGGCAAGGCGAAACAAGACTCCCGGCTTCACCGTTATCCCCGTATCCCCGTTCAGCCCGCTGATTACCGCCCCGGAGCCCAACCATGTGTTCCAGCGATTCGGAGATAACCGTATACCCAGCGTCTTGCGAAACGACACCATCTCCTCACGAAGGGGATCTCCCCTTTCCTTGGAGATCGCCACCCATGTAGAAGTCTCCATCAATGACTCCCACACCGCCCCTACGTCGTCCACACTCACACTCCAGGAAGCCTCTTTCAACCTGAAACCATTCGACTCCGACTCTTTAAGATATGTATCCAGCGCACGCACCGACAGCAGACTAGCTATAACAAGAATCAACGGCACCCAGCGCCGCCATCGAATCAAGCGTACACGCTGACCCTCAGCTTGCGTCACGATTCCAGATTTCATCTTTTGCCGCATCCCGCTTTTCCTCGATGCGCACAAGCTCAGCAGCCATTTCCTGCCTAAGTTCTGCCGAT
>DTSJ01000475.1 GCA_012965445.1 Candidatus Hydrogenedentota bacterium | reverse complement strand
GCAAATGGCACCTATAAAACATGCGGTGTAGACAAGAAAACGGCACTGTCGTTATGGACAGTGCCGTCAATTCATACAGATATTCGGGACAATACCGCGCCAGCCGGGCCTACAAATCGCCAATCCCTTCAAAGACCAGGTTCAGGTTCAGTTTCGTAGGTTCGCCGTCCGCAGTGGCCGGAAGCTCGATGACCAGGAAATACCAGTCCTCTTCTTCGTCATGAGTGAGGCGCGGAAATTCACCTTCCGCATTTTCCACCGGCTGGAGACTCAGAATCGGAGGATGCTCCGCTATGGTATGTTCGCTGGCAATATCGACCATCTCTTCGGGGTCATCTATCTCGACCACTTCCTCGTCCCGGTCCTGCGGAACAAGCAGCGCGAAGGTGTCAAAAGGCGAGGTGCCCATGTGATTTCCATCCTGGGGCTGGAGGCTCATGCGCATCACATACGTGCCGGGATCGATTGGATCTTCGCGAAAATCAAACCGCTCTTCATTGTCGTGTACAACGATGACGCCGAGCAGCGCAATTTCATCAAGATTCTCGAGCATGTCTTTCATCGTCTTGGCGATCGCATTCAACTCAACGGTCTTTGCAAACCAGAATTCGAAGAATGGTTCTCCGTCTCCGGATATTTGATGTACTTTTCCAGAGAGCTTTTCTTTAACTTCATCGCGGACGTCTGCCGGCGCATCTTTGTCTTCGACATTCAACGTAAACGCGAACGCTGGAGAATTCACAGACAGGATGCAGACGACAACGAGTGAAAGTTGAATACACCATGCTGACAATACCTTCTTCATATAACAAACTCCTGTACTTTCTTTGGGACAGTGGAATCGTCCCCGTTTATATAGACGAACGGGGGACGGAAATATTCACATACGACACAAGATCATGGGAGGTCGTTGCGGGAATCTCGTACTGTAAAAAGAACCGACAGTCAATGACTGCCGGTTCAGAACTTTGTATCGGTTTACTCGTTACTTCGAAAAAGAGGCTACATACGCGCCGCGGCGACCACTGTCATCCCACGTAATGCCGAGACCTTTGTCAGCGAATTTTTCATACTTCGTGAAGTGTGCCATTGCGTTGGAAACCTTCGTCAGAGGTTTGTAGAATGCTTCATCGTTTCCGCATTTCTTGTCGGCATCATGCAGACTGCGAACTTCGAGTGCAACAATATCCGCAACCTTGAGCGAACCGCAAGTATCTTCCGTACACTTGTCGGTCTGCATCGCAATCGGCACAGCTTCAACACGAACGATGTCGGAAATCAGATCTCGGCCCATTTCCTGAGCCAGCGAGACTAAAGCCTTCCGCTGAACCGCATCCGCTTTCTGATCTACATATACAATCGCGCGCGCCGGAAGAGGGTTCGCCGCCGTGTCGCCAAGCGTTGAATTCGCACGAACGACTGCCACGACCGTAAGTCCATCCAGTTGAATGCCGTGCAGACTGCCGTGCGTAACCTGCCACGCCAGAATCGCCTCTTTGCCGTTCATATTTACTTCGCTGTTTGCAAAGCATGCAGCCGTGAACACGTCGCACGTGCGCGCTTCCATATACTTGCCCACCAGCGGTGCTTCCTTGGTAGTACCCGCGATGGCCAGCGTACTGACAAGACATACAGCGAACAAAATACTCAACGTCTGTTTCATTATATCTCTCCCTTTATTTCCTCTCTGATATGATGTAATATAATATAAGATAATGGAATGTACTAGGATAAAATAGCAT
>DTSJ01000474.1 GCA_012965445.1 Candidatus Hydrogenedentota bacterium | reverse complement strand
AGGGTTATGGTAGCCGCGGTTTCCTTTTCGAACAGGGATTTATGAACTTCTGCGATGGTCTTGGCCACGATAGATCTCCCGGCAGGGTTAGTGGTGTTGTGCGGTCGGGACACCCGATTTTGCGAGTATAAACGATTAACAGGGGGATATGCATTCCTCGGGGCAATAAAAACGGGGGAAAAGTGAGGGTGACACCGAATTGCGGGCCGATGAGTCCAATATATAAGACAAAATCCCGATCAGGGAAGGATTTAGGGTACAATGCTCGTATATTGGACACAGGTTGTGGAGGAGATCCGGTGAGCGATCCTGGTGACAGGCGATATACCGAAGAAGAAGTGAGTCGTCTGATCAAGCGGGCGCTGCAAGGGGAGAGCCACAGCGATACGATCAGTCATGAAGAGTTGATGGATATCGCCGACAAGTCTGGTGTTACGCCGAGTGCGATGCGAGCGATTCTGGACGACGAGGAAAATTCCTTTGAGCTGGACGAAGCGAAGAGGCGCTGGCTGAAGCGTCATTGCGAGGATTTTCACAATCATCTGCGAAGTTATGTGATCGTAAACGGTGCTCTGATATGCATGAATCTGATGAGTACCGGATTTCGGGGATATTTCTGGGCGCTGTGGCCTATCATGGGCTGGGGGATAGGGTTGCTGTTCCATGCTTCGGATACTTATTTTGTATCGGAGGAGCGCATTGAGCGCGGTGCGCGGACACTGCTTCGCAGACGACGTCATATTGAGGGCGCGAGCAAATGGATGAATGACACGGGGAAGCAGGTGAAGAAGCAGAAGTGGTATGGGGAAATGGAAAGCGCGCTGGATAAAGATCGGGATCGATACTAGCGAGTAAGTCCCTTCTGTAACTCGATCTTACGCGAAGAGATTATCTGCGAATTCTTGAGAGAAGGCTTTTCCAACGTCGTAGCCGCGAATCCATTCGCCGTCGATTACCAGATACGGAACGCCGAGTTTCCCCGTTTTTTGTTCCAGTTCCTCACCGTCCGCTGGGTTTTCACGAATATCCTTCAAGGTGTATTCGATTCCTTCGGCATCCATGTAGGCTTTCAAGTGCTGGCAGTCTCCGCACATTTTCGCGCTATATAGAAAAATTTCGCGGCTCATTTATGTCTTCTCCACTTCGATTACGCTATAATTATACCGCATGTTTAAGCATACTGGCAAGTTGAAGCGATGAGGGACACGGAATGATTAACGACAGAACAATGAAGCTGCACACGACTTCGAGCGGAATCAAGGTTTACAAACTGCCGGTGGAGGCTTTTTCCGATCACGTCACAAACTGCTATCTTGTCCTCGACGACAAGATTACGCTGATCGATACGGGGTCGGGGATGGATGATTCGAATCAGAACCTTGCGGAGTGCTTCGAGAATCTTCAATCGGAGTTTGGGGAGAAGATTGGCCTGAAAGATGTTGAGCGGGTGATTGTTACGCATGGCCATATCGATCATTTCGGCGGGGTGAATTTTGTTGTCGAGCAGTCGGACGCGGAACTGGGCATTCACGAGCTGGACGCAAATGTAATACAGCATTTTCGGGAGCGGCTGCTAGGGACGAGCACAGCGCTACGTCATTTTTTGAACCGTTCCGGAATGTCCGCTGACCGCGTAGATGCTCTTTTGCAGATGAACAAATGGTCGAAGGACACGTTTCAAGCGCGGAAGGTGGATTTTACTTTTGACGAGGGCCCGGTTGAGGGGAGTTCGCTAGTTTCCCATCATGCGCCGGGTCATTGCCCGGGCCAGGTGTGTATGCAGCTTGATGACATATTGTTTACGGCGGATCATGTGCTGTCACGGGTAACGCCGAACCAGTCGCCGGAGTCGATTACTCGGTACACGGGTGTGGGCCATTATATCGAGTCGCTGCGCAAGATCCGTAAACTTGAGGGCGTGCGTGTTGCGCTGGCCGGACATGAGCTGGAAATGGAGGGCTGGCAGGAGCGCATCGACGATACGATTGGATTTCATGACGGCCGACTCGAGAAGACCTTTAATTTGCTGGAGGAGCCGAAGGCGATGGCTGACGTTTCAGAAGGCCTGTTCGGTAAGCAGATGAATTACCATATTCTGCTGGCGATGCTTGAGACGGGGGCGCATCTTGAGTATCTGTATGAACGCGGCAGGCTGCTGATCATGAATATTGACGAAGTGGAGGCGGACCCGATGGTGGTGCCGATGTATCGACAGTCGGAATGAGGGTCACTCGGCCTTGATGGCAGCCGGTTTAATGATGGCACTGTGGGTGAGATGCATGATGAGTCGATCTGCCTCTCCAAACAAGGCGAGATCCATCACCACTATTTCGTGTTCTCTTTTCGAGTAGACATGCGCGATTCTTCCGCGCAACGAAACTTCTTCCTTATGTTTGGGCAATACGTGGTGGCGGACGTCAGTGGCGGTATGAATCCAGGGGCCGAGGTTTACGTTCCTTACGAGAATCTGGTTGGCCTGATGCGCGATATGGGCGGGATGGTGTTGCGGAGTTTTTGAGCGGTAAATTTTGGAATCATCGCGCACTTCATCCAGAAAATTGGCGAATTCGCCTTCGGGATTGCTGAGATCGATAGTATACTCAAGCGTACCCAATGGATGATTCTCGTCAAACGCCGCGATCTCTGGGGCTAGTCGTTCCGATTCGAGAGGGGTTGGGTGCAGCGGATAGTCGTAGAAATGAACTTCGTCCAGATGATTATCGGGCAGTGATGCCTCTCCGACTCCGCAGAGTTCGCCGGCTTCGTTTAGCGCACTGATTACGATTCGGAGGGGATCGATGTCAGCGACTCTAGCTTGAACAGTGACGGTCTCCCCGTCGTAGATCGGGTTGATGAACTTTCCGGACATCGTGCCGCGTTCGAGCCAGTCTACGCCGAGTTCTTTGACGATGGGGACGGTCATGTAGGCGTAGACACCTACGCCTGGAACAAGGCCTCCGCGAAAACCGAAATTGCCCGCGACCTCGTCACTGTGGATTTTATTTGAAGACTCCGAAGCGTAGTTGTGTGCGACGACGGTGTGGACTGGAAGTTCCTGATCGATAGTGAGTGTCATATTGCGGAATCCTGAATGCGATTGCATCCATGATAGAACGATTTCGCCTTAAAAGCAATAGTCGTCTCGATAATCAGGGGATCTCGTCCAGTCCCCAGGTCCAGACGGTCACGTCTTCATTCGAGGTCTCTTCGATTCGCGTCATGTTCTCCCTTACCCATTTGATATCGGGATCGAAGTCGCTGTCGAGCATTGGCGCAACATTTCGATCAAAACGCCACCATTCCGAGATGAAGTACCCGCGTGGGTTGCGTTCCATATAGGCCTGTAAGTCTTCGAGTGTTTTAAGATTGTCTTTGCCGGATTCGTCTATTTCCCACCACAGTGCGCGGGTGGGATACCAATCGTCAACTTCGCCGACATAATGCATAACGGGTAAAAACGTAGTTGTGAGGATGACAGTATCTGCCTGTCGATGTTCCTTGACCCAGGTGCAGGGCTCGCGCCACTGCGGATGTTTTCTGGCGAGCGTTACGTTTGCTCCGCCGGCATACTCCAACGAGTCTCCGGCTAACGCTGCGAAAGAAACTGCGATACGAATCAGGACGGCTGCAACGGGGATCGCGATTGCCCACTCGCACCAGGGCTTCTTTCTCCGCGCGAGCCAAGATGTGATCCATACGAAAGCATAGGACCACGCCATAACCCCGGATTTCCCATATGGAAAAGGGAACATTAGGTTCCTCTTCTTCGTTTAAGCCGATTGTGTACTTGTGCCTGAACGGGTGGAGTTTGCGAAGAAAGTACTCGATCTGCTGTCGTTTCGATAACTGATTATAATTTACGTTACGATCGGCACGATGTATCTGGATTTTCCGCGGCTTATCCATGCGATGGATGGCGTTGCGGAGTCGTCGGGCGAGCGTGTTGTGGTTCAGACGGGGATGGGTGCGACGCTGCCTGCGCATTGCGAGCATTTTGATTTTAAGTCGAGGGAGGATGTGATCGCTTTGCAGCGGGACGCACGGGTAATTGTGTGTCACGGGGGCATCGGTTCGGTTATTGATGCTCTGCAGGTGAAGAATATGCTTGTGGTGGTTCCGCGACTCAGGAAGTTCGTGGAGCACAACAATGATCACCAGCTTGAAATTGGGGAGGCCATCGTGCGGCGAGGATGGGGGCGCATGGTGACGGAGATCGAAGACTTGGCGGAGGCGTGCGCGAATCCGCCGGAGGCTTACGTGGACTATGCTCCCGCGAAGGATGAACTGGTCGGGCATATTCGGGCGACGCTGCTTTCCTGACGAAATATCCAGGGGGTGACTTTGTGTCGGGGGAATTGGTATAAGGGGTGTTTTCTGGACGATGGAATGGTGAGGAACTGGTATGTCGGTCGAGGGGTATTCTTTGCAGAAGCGAGTGGGTCTTGTTGGTGGACTGGTATTGTTTTTTGTACTGCTGTTGCTGCCGACTCCTGAAGGGATGACTCCTGAGGGGCATCGGGCGGGCGCGGTGGCTTTTCTGATGGCTGTGTGGTGGATGACGGAGGCACTGCCTCTGGCGGCTACGGCGCTGCTGCCAATTGGATTGTATCCTTTGCTGGGGGTGTTGTCGGGGAAGGACGTAACGCTGGCTTACGGGGATGACAATATATTCCTGTTTATGGGTGGTTTTTTTATCGCGATGGCGATGCAGAAGTGGAACCTGCATGAGCGGATCGCGCTGAATATTGTGGTGCGGACGGGGACGAACCCGAGCCGGCTGGTGCTTGGGTTTATGCTTGCGACTGCTTTTTTGTCGATGTGGATATCGAATACTGCGACGACTTTGATGATGCTGCCGATCGCGATGGCGGTGATTGATGAGATGGGGAAGCGATCGGGCAAAGGGGATGTGGCGCAGTTTGCGGTGTGTCTGTTGTTGGGGGTTGCGTATTCGGCGAGTATTGGCGGGGTAGCGACCTTGATTGGTACGCCGCCGAACGGGGTGCTGCTCTCGCAATATGGCGAGATGTTCCCTGATGCGCCGGATATTGGTTTCGTGCAGTGGATGATTATCGGCGTACCGTTTAGCGCGATTATGCTACCTCTGGCGTGGCTGCTGATGACGCGGTTGTTATTTCATTTCAAGGATCTTCATTTTGAGGGTGCGCGGGAAGAGATTCAAAATCGTTTGACATCACTGGGGAAAATGAGTAGAGGTGAGACGATTGTGCTGATCGTCTGGATTATGACGGCGTTGAGCTGGATATTTTTGAAGGACATTGAGATTGGTAGTCTGACAATTCCGGGCTGGGCCAACCTGTTTCCTGATCCCACTTATATTCGCAACAGCACCGTTGCCATGTTTTTCGCGATCGTTTTGTTTGCGATACCTGTGGATCTCAAGAAGCGGGAGTTTGCGCTGGACTGGGAATGGGCGGTCAAGATTCCCTGGGGCGTTCTGATTCTCTTCGGCGGCGGACTCGCCCTCGCCAAAGCCTTCGGATCCACTGGACTCGTCGAATGGACCGGAGATAAGCTCAACATGCTCGAGGGAGTCTCGCCGCTGCTCGTAATCGTATGTATTGCGCTGATGCTCACTTTCTTGACCGAGATGACGTCCAACGTCGCCACCACATCGATCATGCTTCCCATTCTTGGCATGTCAGTCGCTGGAGCGCTGGGGGTGAATCCTCTTCTGCTGATGATTCCTGCGGCCATGAGTGCTTCTTGCGCGTTCATGCTGCCTGTGGCTACGCCTCCGAATGCGATTGTGTTTGGAGGCGGACACATTACGGTAGCGCAGATGGCGCGGGCCGGGATCTTATTGAACTTGATAGGGGTGATGTTGATTACGCTAATTACCTATTTCCTTGCGGTACCCGTTTTCGAGATTGTATTAGGGGAAGTGCCGGAATGGGCGGTGTTAAGTACGGAATAGAGTTTAGGTGGAGAATCGTTTCCGATTAAGGTAGGATGAAGTTCGGAACCGATAACGACAGATTGAAGTGAGGAGGATTTCGGAATGCTGAGAAGGATTATAGCCACGTGTTTTATTGCGGCTGTGCTGGTATGCGCGGGTATGGTCTCTGCGCAGGACGGCGTTGCATCGAAAGCGTTGGAGCTGAAAGTAGGCGATATGGCGCCAGACTTTAAGTTGGAGGGGTCGGACGGCAAGACGTATACGCTGTCGCAGTTCAAGGGGAAGAAGCATGTTGTGCTTGCGTTTTTCCCAAAAGCTTTTACTGGTGGCTGAACGGCCCAGTGTAAATCGCTGCGTGACAGCGGTAAAGAGATCAAAGCGTTCGATGTAGCTTATTTTATGGTGAGTTTTGACAAGGCGGAAGACAACAAGCGGTTCGCCGAAGAACACAATGCGGATTTCCCGATACTCAGTGATCCGGAAAGAACGATCGGCAAGCCTTACGGTGTAGAGACGCCACGCGGGTTCTACAATCGGTGGAACTATTTTATCGACAAAAAAGCAGTCGCAAGCATAAACCCAAGCACCAGCCGGCTGGGGTTCGTCCCC
>DTSJ01000473.1 GCA_012965445.1 Candidatus Hydrogenedentota bacterium | reverse complement strand
GGTGCAGTCAGATCCGTCGTCGAATCGGATTTCTGGTGAGCCATGCGGGCTAACCCACAACTCTTTGCGTTAAGGAACAGGAGACTTTTTGCCGGCTCCGGATTTCTAGTGCAACATGCCAGTTTATATATATAGGGGATGTTTCTGAAGCGAACGGACGGTTTAGAGTAGTTAAAAGTTCTAAAACGGGTGAAGAACGGCTAAACGATCTACGGAAAATCCAATCGCTATACAAGACGTACCCGCCAGGTTCGGCATCGTTGAGTCTAATGTTGCAGAGGAAATCGTCGAATTCGCACCAATTTTGCGCTCAAGTCCAGTCGATTCGCCCGAAACGCAAGAAAATGAAGTGGAAAAACGAAAAGGTTAGTTCAAAGATGAGCAAAGTTAGGTCAGGGTTGACGAGAAGTTAGAGAGAAAAAGGGCAAGGTTGGGCAGAGTTATGAGGGGGTTTTAGAAGCGAATTGGGACAACAGGAATACGAAATCATAGAAAACGGATGGCCACGGGGTATTCGTAGAAGTAGCCATCGCGCGCTCGAAGCGCCGCTTTTATCGTTGCGACGATGTTTACGATCCATAGCACCAACAACATGGGAATTCCAATCAGAATGATGCAGAGTATTCCTGCGACGAAGGTGTAGATGGCCAAGCTGATCTGGAAACTGATTACTTCGCGACCGTTGTCGTCGATGAACGGGTGTTCGTCGCGTTTTACCATCCAGACGATGAGAGGTGCAAGTACGTTGATGAAAGGGATCGGGCAAACTATTCCGGCGAATGAGCTTAGGTGGCACATCATTGCCCAGAAGGTGACATCTGAATCGGCTTCTTCGCGCAGATAGGACATGGCATTCCCCTTTTTCTAGTGGTTTGGACTGGCTATGGCGGCTGGAGGTTTCACGGGTACGAGGAGACGCGCTAGGTGGCTGAATCAGCCTCCGCGGGGAGACCAGAGAATCGGACGCAGTTTCGGCCTTGGTTTTTGGCTTGATACATCATGTTATCGGCGGTACGTATGAAGTCGTTCTGATTGCCGAAGTCTTTGGGGTGTCCCCAGGCGATCCCGAAGCTGGAAGTAATGGTCAATTTTTGACTGTCGGCATGGAATTGTGTGGATTCTACGTTGTAGCGCAGGCGTTCGACCACGTCTTTGGCACCTTCTGCGGGAATGTTGGGCATGATAATGAGGAATTCTTCGCCGCCGTATCGTCCGACCGAGTCATAGGTACGAAGCCCGGCTGTAATTCGACCGGAGTATTCAGTAAGGACGTGGTCTCCGGCGATATGGCCGTGAACGTCGTTTACTTTTTTGAAGTGGTCGATGTCGGACATGACGACGGCCATGGTCGTTCCGTCGCGCTGAGCACGGGCGACTTCGTCATTGAGTACGCCCATGATTGCATTCCGGTTCAGCAGGGACGTCAGGCCGTCGGTGGATGCCATAATCCGTAGTCGCTGATTGGCTGATTCGAGCTCGCGCTGGAGTCGGAGGATACGGGTGCCTGCGAGAATTCGGGATCGGAGTACGTCGGGGTTGTATGGCTTCATCAAGTAGTCGTCGGCCCCTGCGTCAAGCCCGCGGATGATATCTTCACTGTTAGTACGTATACTGAGTAGAATGATGAAACAGTATGGGAGGGTTTGGTCTTCGCGAATACTTTTGCACAGCTCGATCCCATCCGTCCCAGGCATCATCCAGTTAGCAACGATAAGCTGGGCGGGTTCGTCGTCCCGATTGAGGTATTCCAGTGCTTCGATGCGGTCGCTGGTGGCGATGACATCGTATCTTGACTTCTCCAGCAGTATTCTGAGGGAGTCCCGGGCAGTCGGTTCGTCTTCAACGATCAGAATTTTCAATATGGGCCTCACATGAGGTGGACATGGTCAGGGCTACGAGGTAAGTGTGCCGACTAGAATTATACTAAAAAAACCCTTTATGTAAAATATTATGTCATAGCACATCGCAATTGACGGAAGGATCGGGATTACTTATTGATATACTGTATCAATAAGGATATAGTATCGATATGGATTTGGCGGAACAAGTATATAAGATTCGAGGTTTGGACTGCGCTGAGGAGGTTACAGCGCTCAAGGCGGTTCTGACACCGCTTGTGGGGGATGAAGCGTTACTTTCCTTTGATCTGATCAACGGGAAATTACGTGTTTCGCGCAATGGTCAGGAAATTGTTGAGTCCGAGGTGGTTCGTGCTGTGGCGAAAACCGGGATGGAGGCGATACCGTGGAGCAGGTATGTTGAGAGTCGGGGGGAGACAGAGGGTTTCTGGAGCCTACATGGACGATTGGTGTGCTGTGTTTCGAGTGCCGTACTTTTAGTTGTCGGATTCATGTGGCACGGTGTTGAGCATTCCTTGTGGGACGCCTTGGGGCGGCACGAGGAGGGGCATAGTTATCCTGTATTGACACAGTTTGTGTATGGTCTGTCGATTTTTTCGACGTACTGGTTCGTCGCGCCGAAGGCATGGTATGCGATTCGGGGATTCCGCGCGGACATGAATGTGTTGATGACGACAGCGTGTGTCGGTGCGCTGGCTATTGGCGAGTGGATGGAAGGGGCGACGGTCGCGTTTCTTTTTTCGTTTGCGCTGGTGCTGGAGAGCTGGAGCGTTGGTCGTGCACGTCGTTCTATCTCGACATTGCTGGATTCTGCACCGGATGTTGCCCGTGCGTATTGCACTCATGATAAAGTTTTTGAAGAGCGTCGCGTCCAGGATGTGGGTACAGGTACGTTGATCCAAGTTCGGCCTGGAGAGCGGATTCCATTGGATGGTTTTGTGGAAGTGGGGGAGTCATACGTGAACCAGGCTCCAATTACGGGCGAGTCAGTTCCGGTCGCGAAGGATGTGGGAGAGGAGGTGTATGCGGGATCTGTGAACGGCGAGGGTTTGCTTGAGATACGAGTGACCAAGACGGTCGAGCATTCGACGCTTGGGCGTATGCTGAAACTGATTGAGGAGGCCCAGTCCAAACGCTCGGACAGTGAGCAATGGGTAGAGCGGTTTGCGCGCGTGTATACGCCTGCAATGATGGTGCTGTCATTGCTTACGATGGTCGTTGTTCCGTTGGCAACTGGAGGAGCCTGGAATTCTGGTATTTATCAGGGACTGGTACTTCTTGTGATTGCATGTCCGTGTGCATTGGTGATTTCTACGCCGATCAGCATTGTTTCTGGTCTAAGTACGGCGGCCCGAAACGGAATTCTGATCAAGGGAGGGAAATACCTGGAACTGCCGTCCCGTCTTAAAGCGATTGCTTTCGACAAGACAGGAACGCTTACAGAGGGTCGGGTCGCGGTCCAGGAAATCGTCGCATGGAACAGCCATACGCGCGAGGAGTTGCTTGCGCGTGCGGCATCTCTTGAAACTCATTCGGATCATCCAATAGCATTGGCGGTTTTGAGTGCGGCACGTGAACAGGGAATCCCGATTGAGGAGAGTACGCGGTTCAACGTCATACCGGGACAGGGTGCACAGGGCACGTACGGGGACAAGGAGTTTTGGATCGGGAGTCATCGGTATATGCATGATCGGGGTGTGGAGTCCGATGCCTGCCACCGCGAGGCGTTGCGTCTTGAGGAAACGGGAAACACAGTGGTCGCTATAGGAAACGATGAGCATGTATGCGGTTTGATTAGCGTCTCCGACGGAATTCGGGAAGACGCCGGGGAAATGGTTCGCGCGTTCGATGAATTGGGGCTTCACGAATTGGTGATGCTGACTGGAGACAATAAACGGACGGCGCAGGTTGTGGGAGATTCGGTGGGGATTGAGGATGTGCGTTCGGAACTGATGCCTGAGGAGAAGGTCGCTGCGATCTGTGCGCTGGTTGATGAATACGGTACGGTAGCGATGATTGGAGACGGGATCAATGATGCGCCGGCGATGGCGGCTTCGAGCATGGGGATAGCGATGGGTGCGATAGGGTCTGATGCGGCGGTTGAGACAGCGGATGCGGCGCTTATGTCGGATGATTTGTTGAAAATACCCTGGTTGATTCGTCATTCCAGGCGTACTATGCGGGTCATTAAGCAGAATGTCGCGTTTGCTCTGGGATTGAAGTTGTTTTTTATCGTGCTGGCCTTTGGGGGTATGGCGACCTTGTGGATGGCTATCGCGGCGGATATGGGGGCATCGCTTCTGGTGATCTTTAACGGATTACGTCTGTTGCACAATGTTGAAGGGTAAGGGCATCGCCGGATTTATTCAAAAGCCGTACGATACGGCGGACATCAAAGAAATGCTGAAAGAGATTTTATTGTAGAACGATCCCTGAGTGATTTTTGATCTGCATTTCACTATAATCGAGCAGATTGTTGTCGCGTTTGGTGTTGCGGGGTCGAAGACATGGTGTTCAGTTCGTATATTTTTCTGTTCTACTTTCTTCCTCTCGTGCTGCTGGTTTATTACGCCGTACCCCGTCGCGCTAAACACGTCCTTCTGACGTTGATGAGCTATCTGTTCTACGGGTGGGCGAATCCAGCGTTCGTTTTCCTTATGTTTTTGTCTACGACGATTGACTTTGTTTGCGGACTGGTTATTGCGTGGGGAGCGGGGCAGAACAAGGGTGTGAACCGGGAGGCGTTGGTGCCTGGAACGGGGCGGTCTCGTTCGCAGCGGGCGGCCCTGTTTGTTTCCATCGCAAGCAATCTGTCTTTGCTGGGATTTTTCAAGTACTTCAACTTCGGTGTTGAAAACTACAATGCGCTAGTGGAGACGGTTGGGCTTGGGCATCTTCAATGGGACACTTTTTTTCGGGTGACGCTGCCGCTTGGTATCAGTTTTTATACGTTCCAGTCGATGAGTTACTCAATTGATGTGTATCGCGGTCATGCCCGAGCAGTACGGAATTTTACGGATTTTTCCTGTTATGTGACGATGTTTCCGCAACTAGTGGCAGGCCCGATAGTCCGGTTTCATGAGGTGGCAAACCAGCTGCAGGATCGTGCACATACGTCGGAAAAGTTCGCGCGCGGGGTGGCGTTTTTTTGCCTGGGTATGGCGAAAAAGATATTGATCGCGAACCCGTGCGGGAAGATTGCGGATATTTGTTTCGACGCGGGCGGGCGAGATGTTCTGGATGCCTGGTACGGTTTGTTCGCGTATAGTTTCCAGATCTATTTTGATTTCAGTGCGTATTCCGATATGGCAATTGGGCTTGGTTTGTTTTTTGGTTTCGTTTTTCCGAAGAATTTTGATTCCCCCTATAAATCGAAATCGATTACAGAGTTTTGGCAGCGCTGGCATATGTCACTTTCGCATTTTTTGCGTGATTACCTGTATATACCGCTGGGGGGGAACCGTAAAGGAGACGGGCGGACGTATGTGAATCTGGCGATGGTGATGCTGCTGGGCGGTCTTTGGCATGGTGCTTCGTGGAATTTTGTGGCCTGGGGAGGGATTCACGGGGGCATGCTGGCCTTCGAGCGGATGCAGGGCAAGGAAAGTTTTTATCGTCGTCTGCCGGGTCCTTTTCGTGTGGCGATTACTTTTGTGATCGCTTCTATCGCGTGGGTTTTCTTTCGATCAGAAAACATTGCAGCAGCGGGGACCTACCTGCTTGATCTTGTTGGGATGGGGGAACGTTTTCCGGGCGCAGGCCTGATCCATCCGATCATCCATCAGTCGTATTACTATGCGGCGTTCTTGACTGCTGGTTTTTTCGCCTGGTTTATGCCGCAGACGTGGGACTTCACCCGGAGGCTCAATTTTGCGAAGGCGGCGTGGTGTTTCGGCGTTTTCTATCTCGCCATTGCGGTAATGGTTACTCAGGAATACAACCCGTTCATTTACTTTATTTTTTAGACTATGACAGATCGCGACGCACATAACGAGACGGCACGGGAAGCGCAGGCGCGAATTGAGATCGGCAGTACCGGGGTCTCGCCCGGTGTGCGGTGGTTCATGGTCAGCGTTTTTCTGATTACAATTTTCGCTGTGCCTTTCTATCAGAACCGCATCGAGTCGGGGGACGGGTTGCTGGGCGAAAGCGCGCGTGTAGATCGCGTATTGCCGAGCGTGGAGGCATTGCGGAGCGGGACAGCGGTATTGGAACTGGTGGATGGTTTTGGCGAAGGGATGGACGCCTACGAGAGGGATCTAGAACGAAACGCCGGATTGATTCAGAAGCTTCTGCCCGGGACAACTCGAACATTGACGAAGTATCGCGTTGATCCGAACGAGCAGATGTACCTTGGGACGAAGGGTTGGATGTTTTATCGACCTTCGATTGAATATGTTAGCGGGCCGGGATTTTTGGAGCCTGAAGTCATGTATGCACGTGCTTCCAAGGAGTCTGTTGAAAGTGATCCGTTGGCTGCGATCGTGGAGTTTCGGGATCGGCTTGCTGCAAGGGGAATCGATTTACTTGTGGTGCCGGTTCCTACGAAGGCGATGGTTTATCCTGAGGAGTTCAGTGCCGCATACGAAAGCGGGCATGGAGGGCTTCAGAACCGATCGTTCGGAAAGTTTATGGATTCGCTGGTACGGAACGGTGTGCATGCTGTGGATCTTCTTC
>DTSJ01000472.1 GCA_012965445.1 Candidatus Hydrogenedentota bacterium | reverse complement strand
AGCCTGGATCAATATCGAGTAGACGGGTCTCCATATAGGCAACGCCTGACCGCAGAAGAGCATCGAGTAGTGTTTCGCCCTGTACGGTATGCTGCTTGGGTCGAAACAAGGCGTACAATTCTTGTTCACTCTGCAGATAGTTGGCATTGAGTTGAGTGCCGCCATCATTTGAGAACGCGAGATAATCCGGATTGCATGTAGTGAGTGCGCTCGTGAGGTTGAGGGAAAATTGTTCCAATGAGTTGTAGCTCATGGGCAGGCGATCCTGTACTTCGCTGGTATAGCCCATTTCGCTCAAGCGAAGTGAGGTCGCGAATTCACCGTAGAGCGTCGATGACTTATGTGCCTTCAGCCTGTCGGAGGCAGGCGCCGTATAACTGCGGTCAAAGGCGGGCGATGCTCCGAAGAGATAGGTGAGAAATGGCATGTGCCGATAGAGATTTCGCATACAATGAAAGTAGACATCGGAAACTGATTCGCGGGGGGCAACACCCTGCGAAGGTACCAACAGCTGCGCCATGCGGATCGCGCTCGCCGAGAAGTTGTAATGCACTCCGGAAAGTGTGTATCTGCGCCTACCGTATCGATGCGAAAGTCCTCGGCGATAAATAGTCTTCTCCCGCCCTTCGCGCGAATCTCCGTAGGCAGCCAGCGGAATCTGTGATTCATCTATAGGCAAACGCGGCGGCATGCTGAAGGGCCACAACCATTCGTTGTCGAGCCGTGCTGAGGCGAACTTGTGAATCTGGCGCAGGCGGTCGATGGAGTCGTTCAGACTAGTACACGGCGATGTTCTGAATTCGAGCTGCGATTCTGCGAAGTCCGTAGTAATATAGGGATGCGTCAGGCTCTGACCCAGTGACTTTGGATGGGGCGTTGTTGAAAGCGATCCTTCCGCAGTGACACGAACGCTTTCCCGCTCGAAGCCATGCAGGGCGTCATTCCGGATGTTGGATTCCTGTCCCGGCGGATCACTCGACACTGTTATCCCCTTCCAAGACAGCCGGACCTGCGCCCTGCGTACACGCCATGAACGAAGCGAATCGGTTTCGCTGCGCTACTGCTCCAGATAACCTTTGCAATCTCGAATACCTACGGCTGGTGGGTCTTTTGCGGGTCCGGCGAAACATTGGACGATTGACATCCACAAGGTAGCCGTGTCTCCTACGACTTTTAGATGGACGTCGCCGATGTTTCTACCCTGCGTTGCAACATGCGCGAATTCAACCGCAGAGCCTTCGACATAGTTTGTATCGTTCGGTGCGCCGAATTCCCAGAGTTCTCCCGACGGAGCCGTGAGTTTCACATAGGGCATGTCGGTTGGCACCTCCATTTTTCTGTTTACAAAGGTCCAACCGAAGGTCTTGACACCCAGAACGACAATATTTTTAATACGATCGGTATTGGTGCGAATGTCGTCAAATTCATCATAAATATCCTGGGCATGGGCCCATGTTTCCATTTGGCGTGCGGTGGTAAACATGCGAATCCCCATGTCAGGTCCAAACCATGGCACCCGTGCATCTGGCTCAAGATTTCCCATGAGTTCACACATTTCGCTGAAGTATTCCCACCACTTTTCCACCAATTCAGTACCCGAAAGTGTACCGCCCATGGGATCAGTATCTTTCGAGCGTTCGGCTAAGGTATCTCGGAATCCTTGAGGATCTTTGAGCGAGTATACGGCGGCAAAGTCGGAACCATGAAGATGCTGCACGACCTGATTCACGGTGAGATTCTTGAAGGGTGTATGAACGGCCCACTGATCATCCTTCAAAGTCTTCAGATAGGCGTGGAAGTCCTCCCCTTCCTCTTTCAAATCGACTACTTGTTGAAACATCAACGACTCCTTTACATGAATCCAATGGCTAAGCTCTTAATAGTATGCATTTTGGCCCATGAATCGCAATCCGACACCGATCAAGCGACAAACCGGAGTAGGACTTCGAATTGAGTGTGCGCCAATCCAACGCTATACTTACTTGACCTCCGGCACCAATCAAGGGGGCAGACTGCTGGAGGAAAGCAACTTTGAGTGATAGTGATTTTTCTTTGGAGGGCTATGACGATCTGGAGCTCTCGACCCAGATCGTTATTCGTGACGCGTTGAATCGTGGGATCGAGGTGAGCGTTCTTGATCGTAAAAGCAATTTTTTGAAGCTCGAAATGGACAGTAAGATCGAGTATGTCAAGCAGGCCACGAAGACGTCGAAAGACAGCTATGTCACGTTTCTGATTTTGGAGAACAAGTCTGTCTGCAAACATATGCTGCAGGAGAAGGGTCTAGTCGTACCTGAGGGCATGACATTTGATAACCCGAAAGATGCACTACGGTACTGCAAATCGACGCCGTGGAAGACGTTGGTCATCAAGCCCGCTACGACGGATTTTGGAATCGGAATTACGATTGCCAATGCGCGAACCGTACATTCCACTTTGGAGACTGGTATTCGCGAGGCACTTTCACTTTCGGAAACGCTCATCGTGGAGGAATTTGTTGAGGGAGATGAATTCCGATTCTTGGTCGTCGATTCCAATGTGATCGCAGTCTGTCAAAGAATTCCGGCGAACGTACTCGGTGATGGCACCTCCAGCGTAGAAGATCTTGTGGCGGAGAAGAATCGCGATCCGAGGCGCGGCAAGGGCCATGTTACGCCTTTGGAAAAAATCGACCTGAGTGCGACAGAGTTGGGCGTTCTGCGAGCGAACTACGAGTACGATCCCAGCTCGATTCCCGCGGAAGGAGAAATTGTATTTCTCCGGCGCAACTCAAACATCAGCACTGGGGGCGATTCGATCGACGCGGGTGATCGCGTTGACGATTTCTACAAGCAGGTCGCCGAACAAGCCGCCCGATGTGTTAACGCCAGCATTTGCGGGGTTGATCTGATTCTGCCTCGTCCCGCAGCGAGGGGCGACTATTCGATCCTGGAGGTAAATTTCAATCCAGTGCTTTACATTCACAACTATCCCTACGAGGGGGAAAACAGGCAGGTAGGAGAAAGAGTTCTGGATCTTATTGGATTCTGATATTTGGTACCGATTGGTGCATTCTCACCGTGCGCGCATATGTTGTATAAACTGAATGCCCGAGATGATTGCGGACTACAGAGTTGGTTTCACTAAAGGAGATTAGGAACAATGGCTGAGGAAAGAGTAATTCAGGAATTGATGGGTGCGCCGGGATCGCCGTATACGCGCAAGATGCTGGCAACCATGCGATACAGGCAAATTCCGTATCGGTTCGAGCGGCAATCGCGTTCGGTTGGCAGCGGGGACGATGCACATCGTAAAACTCGACCCGACGCGAAAGTCCCTTTGTTGCCCACGTTTTATTTTACCAATGACGATGGCGACGCCATTGCCGTGACTGATTCCAGTCCGCTGATTCGGAAATTCGAAAAGGAATATGAAGGACGCTCCGTAATTCCTTCGGACCCGGCGCTTGCGTTTATCGACATGCTGCTTGAAGATTATGCGGACGAATGGTTGACCAAAGCGATGTTTCATTATCGTTGGTATTACGACGCAGACATCGAGAAAGCCGGCGACGTTCTCCCTCTCTGGGGCGGTGTTTCGATGTCCGAAGACAAGGCCACGGAGATGGCTGAGCTCATACGCAAGAGACAAATCGAGCGCCTCTCCTATGTTGGCTCAAACGAGGCTACGAAACCCATCATCGAGGCGAGTTTCCAGCGTCTCGTTGAAATGCTCGATGCACATTTCATGATACAGCCGTTCTTGTTGGGCGAACGTCCGGGCTCATGCGATTTCGCATTTTACGGTCAACTGACGTGCCTCGCGTTGTTTGACCCTACACCGCAAGCCATTATTCTCGAGTATCCTCGCGTGTATGCCTGGGTGGAAATCGTCGAAGAGTTATCGGGCTACCTAGTCTCCGATGACCACTGGATTGATATTGATAATCCTCCCGAAACCTTGAAAAATATTCTGAAAGAAGTTGGGCGACTCTATGCGCCTTACCTAGTCGGCAACGCGAAAGCCGTCATGGCGAAAGCAGACAAGCTGGAAATTGAGTTGGATGGCCAGCCGTGGGAACAAGCACCGTTTACGTATCAGGCGAAATGTCTGATGTGGCTTCGTGAGGCTTATCAAGAGTTAAGCGAAAGTGATCGCGCACGCGTCGACAAGGTGCTGGACGGCACTGGTGTCCTTCAGATGTTCGTTTAAGTCTGTATCGATTTCCTGGCATTCTTGATGAATTCTTCAGCACCCTCTTTGTCGTCGAGCAAACTCTTGGATGCAAGCGGTACTTTGATGCCTCGTTGAAGGGCAGGACGTTCCTTCATCGCAGTCATCCAGTGATCAAGATTTTTCAGGCCGTCGCGGGATACACCCGACCATTTGTAGGTGCGCACCCAGCACCAGTTGGCGATATCGGCAATAGAATAGTCATCGGCTAACCACTCGCTCTGACCCAATCGCGAGTCCAGCACTTCGAAGAGCCGGCGACTTTCGTTTTGGTAGCGGTCGATGGCCGGTTGAATCTTTTCGGGAAAGTAGCGGGAAAATACATTAGCCTGTCCCATCATCGGACCGATTCCGGCCATTTGAAACATGAGCCACTGAATCACCTTGGAGCGTCCCTTGTCATCGGTCGCCATAAGCTTGCCCGTTTTTTCTGCCAGATAAATCATGATCGCGCCCGATTCGAAGACGACAAAGTTTTCGTTGTCATGATCGATGATGGTGGGTATTCGCCCATTGGGGTTCAGTGCGAGGTACTCGGACTCCTTCTGCTCGCCCTTTGCAAGATTGACGGGCTTGACGTTATAGGTCAGGCCCAATTCCTCCAATGTGCAGGAGATTTTGTGTCCGTTTGGTGTTGGTGCCGTGTATAGATCAATCATGAATCGCTCACTTCGAGAGTGTTGTGACTGGGGCTTTTTTCAAATCTAAGATTGCGCAATAATTTCTTCTTCGATCTGGCCAAGGCGTTCTTTTCCGAAAAACATTTCATCGCCAACATAGAAAGTCGGAATTCCGAAGGTACCACGTTCCACGGCTTTCGTTGTGTTGTCCATCAGCGTTGCTTTGATGGCTTCGTCCTTCGTTCGATTCAGGAGATCTGCTCCATCAAAACCGGCATTGGTCATGGTGTCCACAAATACATCCGGGTCATCCATCTTGAGGCCTTGCTCCCACATTGCGCAGGAGCCGACCTCGATGTACTCGGCCAGGCGTCCGTCCTGTTCAACCGCAATCGCTCCGCGCACCAGGAGCAACGAGTTGACCGGAAAGTGAGGATTGAAGACGAATTTGTCGAGTTTATGCTTGGCAATGAACCGTGCTGTCTCCAATCGATCATAATCGAGCTTGCCCTTGATATTGGCAAACGCCAACATGGGCGCCTGGTTTCCGGTCGCCTTGAAAATCCCCCCTAACAAACAAGGGATATAGTTAAACGTCGCACCCGTCCGTTCCTCAATTTCCGGAATAACGCGATGCGTCAGGTACGCATTAGGACTAGCAAAATCAAAAATGAAGTCTACAGTTACAGGCATTGTCAGGTCTCCTACCAGGGTTCTTTCCAAGGTCTAAGGTCAATTTCATGCGTCCACGCCGTGCGTGGCTGTTTGTGCAACGCCACATAATTCTGCGCGATGTGCTCCGGGTTCAAAATGGCATCGTCTTCCCGACGTTGGTCGGCGTCTGGAAGTCGTTCTCGTATGAAGGCGGAATCGATTGCGCCATCAATAACAACATGAGCCACATGTATATTCTTCGGTCCCAGTTCACGCGCCATGGATTGCGCGAGAGCTCGCAACCCATGTTTGGCGCCGGCAAACGCTGCAAATCCCGCTCGCCCACGGGTAGAGGAGGTTGCGCCGGTGAACAGGATCGTGCCGTGTTCGCGTTCAATCATGCGTTTCGCTACTTCGCGCCCCATGAGAAAGCCAGCAAAACATCCCATTTCCCAGACTTTGCGATACACTCGGCTGGTCGTCTCGGTTATCGAAAACTGTACATTGGCGCCAATATTGAATACGGCTACTTCAATCGGTGCGATATCTGTTTCGATTTTGTCGACGAGCGCGATCATCGCTTCTTCTTCGCGCGCGTCCGACGGCATGGCGATGGCCTTATATCCTTCGTCACGCATGCTCTGAGCGAGTCGTTCCAGGTCATCGGCGTGACGCTCTCGGCGTGTCATACAGGTGACCAGTCCTTCCTTCGCGAAGGCACGCGCTATCGCGGCTCCCGTAGCGTCCCCCGCGCCGATTACCAAACATGACCGTTCTTTGCTCACATCGCCTCTCCCATTATGTATCCCTCAAATTGAACCAGTGCAAATTGGTTTCTATTTAACAATAGTTTCCGAAGTAAATCGTTTTTGGTCCACGCCCGTTGATGGTACCAGCTGTTAAGTTAGTATAGGTTTGAGTTTTCCCTTTGTAAAGTCCTTTCTTTGAATGATGGCTTCGGGTGCTGGTGGTCTTCCGCCCAGGGTACTGTGGGGGCGCACGGTGTTGTAGTGAACGCGCCATCGTTCGATGAGTACTTTGGCTTCGAGTAGGGTTTCAAAGATTTCTCCGTTGAGGAGTTCGTCGCGC
>DTSJ01000471.1 GCA_012965445.1 Candidatus Hydrogenedentota bacterium | reverse complement strand
CTCAAAAATCCCGACCACCCCGGCGCTCACTTCTATCTGGGCCGTTCCTACCTCATGTGGGAAGATAGTTTCCGCCCTGTCATCGCCGAAGGAGAACTTCAAATCGCCCTCCAGCTCTTCCACGAAAACAATGAAATCAGCTATATCGAAAGATTTCCCCCCTCATACTTTGAAATGATATGCAACATCGACTCAGCCAAAGTATGCCTAAAAGAATTCGGAACGGTACTGAACCTCGGCGCCCCCAAAAGCCAGCTTCTTCACCTCGCAGCGCGCGCCCGAAAATACGTCGAAGCCGCCCGCGAAGTCATACCCGACGCACCCGAAGTGGCAGAATACGAGAAACACGTCAGCGGAATGGAAGCGTTCGCCTCACGACGTTAGCTCCAGTACTCCCACCAGCCTTCAACCCGAAAAGCACAGCGCTAACTAAAACGCCCAGATCTGCGGAATCACATATACCGCCACAAACATCAGCGCAATGTTCAATGGCAGCCCGACCTTCATAAAATCGGCGAACTTATACGCCCCAGGCCCGTATACCATCAAATTCGTCGGATAACCCAGCGGAGTCGAAAACGATGCCGCCGCCGAATACATAATCGCCAGGACAAACGGTTGCGGGCTCAGCCCCACGCTCGCAGACACCGCCAGCGCAATCGGATACGTCAGTACCGCCGCCGCTTTGCTCGACACCACAGCTGCAAACAATCCCGTAAGCGCATACAGGGCCCCCAACAGAAGATACGCGCTCGAATCACCCGCCGCCTCCACAAGCTTCGTCGCGATCTCCCCTGCCACTCCAGAACGGTCAAGCGCATGACCAAGTCCAAATGAAGCGCCAATCGTGATCAACGTCTGCCAGTCAAGACTCTCTCTTGCGCCATTCGTCGAAATACAGCCCGTCGCAATCATCAAACCGGCTACTACGAAAGCCGCATAAACCACCGGAACAGACGGTATCGTCATCAATACCAGCAGCAGAACCATCAGGCCCACGCTATACCACATTTTCTCATGCCGCAGAGGCTGCGATCCTTCAATATCGCTCACCAGATAAAAGTCGGGATTGTTGTGATGCAACCGTACAAATCGAGGCCCGGTCTGCATCAAAAGCGTATCTCCCGAACGAAACACAATGTCGCCGATCCGCCCCGGAATCCGCGACCCTGCACGATGCACCGCAATCACGGCCGCGTTATACATCGCACGGAAATCCGCATCCCGAATACTCTTCCCAATCAAAGGCGATCGCGCAGAGATAACCGCCTCGCACAGATACTTCCCCCGACGTTCAGCAGCACGCGCCTCATAACTGTCGTCCACGACAGGCACAAGCCCCTGAATCTTCCGCTCAAGATCCACCATGGTGCTCACAACACCCGCGAAAGTCAGAATGTCCCCCTCCGCCATAATCTCTTCTGGACGCACCGGAGAAATCACCCTTTCAGCACGCACAATCTCCATCAAAAATAAGCCCGGAAGATGCCGCAGACCTGCCTCTTCGATCCCTTTTCCAATCAAAGCGCACTCTTCCTGAATCTGCATCTCCGCAAAATACTCACGCGGGGAAGTCTCGATACTCTCCAGTAAGTCCTTTCGGTTCGGCAGCCACCGACCCCCAATCGTCAGCAGATACACCGCCCCCACCAGCACGAACGGCACTCCAACCCAGGCAAGCTCAAACAGCAACACCGGACGCAGTTCTCCGCGCAGCTCCGGCGTATCGGAAAGCGTCGACATGATAAGCCCGTTCACCGCC
>DTSJ01000470.1 GCA_012965445.1 Candidatus Hydrogenedentota bacterium | reverse complement strand
GACTTCTATTCTCATTCCGTCATGGTTTCTATTTGGAGAAGTTGAAATGCTCCGGTGTATTGCAGGGTTCAGTTTCATTGCGATTGTGGGCATGTCATTTGGCGTGTTTGCGGACAATCGTGTTCAAACGCGGCTGATCTCGGATTTCGAAACGGCGAGGGCGGGATCTACGATCCGGGTGGGGGAGCAGTTTGAGATTCCAGAGCTGTCGCACATTTACTGGCGCAATCCTGGGGACTCCGGACTGGCGACGGGCATCGAATGGATGGTGGATGATTCTGTGGAAGTGGGCGCGCTTAGTTGGCCTGCACCGCGTCAGTTTTCGATAGAAGGTTTGGAGAACGAGGCTTATTTCGGTTACACGCGTCGGGCGTTGTTGTACAGTGAAATTAAGGTTCCGGATGGTGCTGCGTTGAACGCGAGCGTTGTGATTCGGGCGAAGGCGTACTGGCTGCTTTGCGAAGATGACGGGGTGTGTACTCCTGAAGAAAAGGAACTGTTCATTTCGATTCGGGTTCAGGAGGAGTCGCGGCTGGCTTACGAGTCGACCCTGTTTGACCGATGGGCGGCGGAGGTGCCAGAGGCAGCGAAGTCTGGTCGCGTAAAATGGACATTGGAGCCGAGCTTGGCTATGACTGTTGTTCCCCCAAAGGGCATGGATATTCTTGGTTCTGTTGGGAAGCGGGCGCTTCGGTTTGTGCCGAACGATGGGGGCGGGTGGACGGGGACGAGGGATGACGACGGGAAGGTACGTTTTGAACCCAATTATAGTGGTGACAAGGCCAATGGGGGTGTGCTTGTTTTGCCGATAAGAAACAGGCTTTCCGGGGAGCAATTTGTGCGTTTTCTGGCCGTAAAAGCACCAGAAACGCCTTGACTATGAAATGGAGTCGGTATATGCTGGCTGAAGCGTATACATAACAGATAGAAAGGTAGACGCGATGCTGAAATTGAAAAGATTGGGGTTGATGTCGCTTATGGCGATTGGAGTGCTGATGTCTCCTGATACGAATGCGGCTGGCGACCCTGCGCCGGATGAAATGACTGGGTTGAAAGTTGGCGAGAAGATTCCTGATTTTACGCTGAAGGACCAGAACGGCAAGGAACATTCGCTGGAGGGGCTGTTGGCGAAAAAGGGTACGACAGTCCTTGTCTTTCATCGCTCTGCCAATTGGTGACCGTACTGCAAGAAGCAGCTGGGTCAGCTGCAGACGGACAAGAAGGCACTGAAAGAAGCTGATATTAGTATCGTGGCAATCAGTTACGATTCGACTGAGATACTCAAACGGTTTTCGGACAAGAACGAGATTGACTATCCTATGCTTTCGGACGAGGGCAGTACGCTGATCGACGCTTTCGGAATCCGGAACAAGGCGATGGACGGCAGGACCTTTGGGAAGAACGATTTGACAGGCGTTCCGCATCCGGGTACTTATGTATTAGACAGCGAGGGAGTAATTCTTGCAAAGTTGTTTCTGGAGCGATATCAGGAACGCCACAGTAACGAAGCACTGATTGAGCTTGTGGCCGAGGTTGTAAAATAGCACGAATTTCACGATTTATTGATCGTTTTTGATCGAATAAAGCATATACCTGATGGTAGATTCTGTCAGGTATATGTCTATGTCCAGGCATGATGGCTAGTGCGTTTAGGGAGGTCCCTATGAATCCGGTGCATCGGTTGGTATCAGAGGTACGTATTCGACTGGCAGTTCACGCTTGGTGCCTGTATACGATTCGGGGGCTTGTCGTCGGCTCGACTATAGGGTGTCTGTGGATAGTGTTGACACGTCTTTATCCGCAATTGGGGGACGCTGCGCCGGGATCTGTTGCGCTGTTGGTGATCGGGGCGGTCGTGATGTCGAAGGGACCGGTGGCATCGTTGCTCCGCCCGCCGCCGACCGTGGATCTGAAACCGCTGGCCTCGTTGAGATATCCGCCACCGACCGTGGCATAGTAACCGCTGGCCGTGTTGGCTAGCCCGCCACCGTACGTGTTGCGAGTAGTGGACTTGGTTAGGGTGGGCGTGTTATCACGGACCATGGAAGAATGGGAAAGTGATGGCGGTTCTACGATTGGCTACGAACCAATTCTCAACCACCCTTACATATGCGACTGAGTGCGGTGATGTGTTGAGGACCCGTACCGCAACAACCTCCCAAAATCTGCACGCCTGAATTGATCCAGCTTTGCGCCTCGATGGCGAGATCGTCTGGGGAAATAGTATCCACGAAATTCCAATTCGGCTTCGCGAAGTGCCCGGATTCGGGATAGACACCGAGATAGCCTTTCCAGCGCTCTTGCACCATCTCTATGGCGCGCGGGATGGTCTGTATTTCGCTGTGCATGATATTCACGACATCGGGTCCCATGGGAATTATGGCATCCAGAACCACATCGAAGGGCACGTCTATGTGGGAAAAACTTACGATTTCCTGCGTGTCGGGATGTTCCTTGCAACTGACGCCCAACCACACAGGCAGACCGGTCTCCACGGCTGCTTTCATCGCGAGGGGAGCGTGCTTATCTTCCATCATCATCTCCAGCGCAATTACATCCACTCCACTTTCAGCGAGGATTCCGGCCAGTTCGCGATAGGCTTCCAGTTCAACGTTTTCCTTGGGGTATGCAGTCCAATCGAAACCAGGAGGCATGCTAGAAATAGATCCTGCTACGGTTACCGCACTTCCGCCTTGATTCTCTCTCGCTTCAAGAGCTGATTCAACTGCTCGGATATTGATAGCGCGTACTTCGTCACCAAGTCCAGAGCCTTCCAGCATAAGCCGATTTGATCCGAAAGTATTCGCGATGATAACCCGTGCGCCGGCCCGGATATAGTCCTCGTGAATAGCTCGGACGGTCTCGGCATGACTGCGCGCTGCTGCGCCGCTCCATGCTTCGGAGTCCATAGGTACACCGCGTCTTTGGAGTTCTGTACCCATAGCTCCGTCGATGAGCAGGATTTCCCCGGCATCCAGTGTTTCTTTCCATGACTTGCTCATCGAGTCTCCTTTCGCGACATAGCACGGCGAATCCGGATTGTAAATTACCTTACTGATAGGCCTACTCAGTGCGTGAGTTCTGAATCTGAGTGAGTGACATGCGGACGTTGTCCACATCAATAGTTCCCTTTACAGCTTTTATCGTATTAAACAATGTCCAGGTATTCGGCGGGGCGGTAGAAGTCGCAGCGTATTCTTTCCACTCTCTCGTTAGGTCGAAGATGGTTTCTTGGGGCCCCTTCCGTGTCCAGATTTGCTGTCCCTGAAACTCCGAAGTGAACGACGCTTGGGCATTGGGCGTGATGCCGCGAATGTCGGCCGTTATCGTGTAAACTTCGACGCCTGCGGTTCCTCCGCCCTCAAAATCAGCTGTGGCGTCAGTCGGCTGGTGGACGAACTCTCCTTCTTCCAGGCGAATATAGAAATCGCCGTATGATGCGGATTGGGTGTCCTGAATACGTTCGACTCCGTCTTTCCTGTAGCGCCAGCCGAATCCCCCGAAAGGCGCTGCATGTTCGAAGCTGCCGTTGGCGAAGTCACCTCTACGTCCAAAGCCATCTGCAACATCCGCGGGATTAACCTGTGCCCAAGCTGGATTTACGGACGCCACATGTTCGACGAGTAAATGAGCTTGACCGCTGTGATCCCATTGGGATCCATGCCATTTCTCCCATAACCATGGAAATAGAAATACGGATATGTTCCCGCCGATTTCCTTCACAACATCGGGTGTGTAGTTCGCGGGTTCATTTACGTCCCAGCCGTAGGAATTCATCAAGACGATATGCGGTTTTGAGCCGTAGACACTACGTAACGCCGTGACAACGTTTTTGTATCGCTGGATTATAGTAGGTTTGTCTGAGCGGTTGATGTCATTCGCTCCAGCGTTCATTACTATGAGGTGAGGATCGAAGCCGCTTCGATAGCCGGGATCTTGATCCCTAAAATTTTCAGAGTAGATGAATGCGCCGACATTGTTGTCTCCCTTCCCTTCAATGGTGGCGCCGCCGACGGCCTCCAGATTCATCTCGGCTCCCAGCATGCGCGTTACCATCGCCGGATAGGCGTAGTAGGTTCCCATATCGCCACTGTTCTTCTCACTGTAATTTGAATTTCCAGCCATGTTGGAGTCGCCAAACCACTCGATTCGCAGTGCCGGACGTACTGGGGGAGTTAGAATTTTTCCTGAAAGTTTGAATCCGAGAAAGGTTGTTTTGGAAGCAGTGAACGTCTCTTTCATGATTTCAATCGTGTGTTCACCTGATGACATATTTTGCGCTATGTTCACGAGGTTCTCGCCGGGATTCAGGTAGATCCGTTGCATATTGGGCACGCCATCGACGATAACCCTGAATTGTTGAACATTTTTTTCCGCGACAAGTTCAGCCTGAATGTCGGTGCCATTGAAGCGTATCAACAGGGTAGAGCCCTGCCATACGACCCACGGTTGGTCGGGAGCATCGAAGTTCCACCGTCCGGTGAATTGTATATTCGGATTATTGGGCTGAATCGTGGTGAGACGTTCCTGTGCATGACTGCTTGAGGGGGCGAAAAGGTACCAAAGGATGCCCAGTACCAACCAAAGCTGTGGCAAATCCAGCATCAAATTTCGGGCTGTCGTCCCCATATTTCGGATTATCTTAGCCACGAGACGACTACTCCTCTTCGGTGATCTGGCCGAGATGACAGCGTAGTGATTTCATCAGAGACCAGCCCATTGGAATGCTCAGGACCAACAGGGGAAGTGACACAATCATGGTCGCAGACAATACTAATTTCTGATTGTCTACAAACATCAAGGTGATCGGGAGAACGACCAACCCTACCGCCCAGAATGCTCTATGCCATTGTGCGGGTTCATCATCTGGACTTCGTTGCTCCGTCGCCGCCGCTGCTAAGGCGTAGGAGGCCGAGTCATATGTTGTCGCCGTAAAGATGACCGCGATAGCGGCGAACACGAGCAATATGAATGGGGCGAGCGGAAGTGTTCCGAATACTTCCGCAATCGCAGTACCCGGCCCTTGCTCATTCATTATGGTCGTGAATGCCAAGCGTCCTTCAAGCTCTACTGAAAGCGCATAGTTTCCAAATACCATATAGAGCAAGGAACACCCAGCGGAACCGAGTACGATCATTCCGACAATGACTTCTTGGATAGTTCTGCCTTTGGAAATGCGCGCCACAAATAATCCTACAAACGGGGCGTAGGCAATCCACCAAGCCCAGTAAAAAACCGTATAGGACTCAATGAAACCCGTACGATCAATCGGATCGGTCCAGGTTATCATGCGCAGCGTATGTTGCATCATGAATCCCAACGAGTCGGTGCTCATACGTAGAATGAAAAGTGTCGGACCCGCGAGCAGCACGAATGCAAGCAATCCCAGGAGCCCGTAGACGTTCACGGTGCTGAGCTTTCGTATTCCTTTGTCCAAGCCGAGGCTCACACTGGAACAAAAAATGATCATACAGAAAAGAAGGACCAGGACCTCCATGCCAAAGGTGACCTTAGTGTTTAGTAATTTCGCGATCACGCTCGAAATCATGGGAGTTACCAGTCCCAATGACGTCCCAGAGCCGCCAATGAGCGCCAGGATAAAGACGATGTCAATTCCACGTGCGGCCGTGCCCCGACTATTTGAGAAAATCCGTATTTCTCGAAGAGCAATGCTGAGTCGTAGATGATTTTCGTTTCTCAGATAGTGAGGCACTGCGATAGCCAGGGTTGGAAAACAGTATATGCTCCACGCGGTCGGCCCCCAATGGAACATTCCATAGCTCGCCGCCCATTCGATGGCCTCGGTTGAATGGGCTTCGGCACCCATCGGCGGAGCCTCAACATAATAGGCCCACTCAATGACAGACCAATACATCAGGCCCGCGCCTATTCCGGCACAAAACAACATGGATCCCCAACTGAAAAGACTGAACTCCGCAGACTCGCCTTGTGGACCCAAGGTGATCTTGCCGTAGCGCGAGAACGCAAGCCAAGAGAGAAATATTACGACTGCGATACCTGCCCATTGGTAGAAAATTCCGAGATTCAATGTAATCCAATCGTATGCTTTCGTTACAGTCGAGCCGGCATCGTCTCCCGTGATAAGAAGGGGAAGACAGGCACAGAGGACGATGATTACTGCTGATCCAAATATGATTCGATCTACAGAAGGGGGAACTTCACTTATCTCGGAACGTTTCATGGAATGTGTGTGCCTTCCTTCAACTATTCGCATGCTCAAGAAACTCAGCCTAACACATACTACCTGATAAGCGGAGTCTCGTTGCCCGCGGGTGGGATCGAGCACTTTTCTTATCGACTATTCGTCGAACCCGCCCGTTTCGAGCATTTGATTTTTTCTTTTCTCCCTATCATACTGAAATATTCAGTGCTCGAATAGGAAATTGGCGGTGTTTAGATACGAGACGAACTGATTCTCACCTGAGATAGGGACGATTTCCCTGCTAACAGGGAAAAGAACAGCGAAATTATCAGGGGATATCGTCGAAATGCCTTCCATCGGATGGCGGACATTTTTGACAATCTGATTGAAAGCGGTCTACATTTACGCTATGC
>DTSJ01000469.1 GCA_012965445.1 Candidatus Hydrogenedentota bacterium | reverse complement strand
CTATCGGATCTTCAATTGTAATTGTCTTCCGATCCGTCTTGTTCAATCGGTTCAACGCCGAATACAAAGTCGTCGATTTACCGCTTCCCGTCGGCCCCGTCACAAGAATAATCCCGTGCGGACGTTCAATAAATGAATGTATCGCCGTCAGATCATCATCAAGAAAACCAAGATCACCCAGCGTCTTGAATATCGAAGAACGCGTCAGAATCCTGATGTTTAGCGATTCGCCATGGGGGGTCGGTAATAGGGATACACGAAGATCGTATTTGGCGTCACCAATGCTCACCTGTATTTTTCCGTCTTGCGGCAGCCTCTTCTCTGCAATGTTCAAATTCGCCATCACTTTTACACGTGAAATGATGGACGATTGAAACCCAAGCACGCTTGACGGTACCGGTACCTGATGCAGGACGCCGTCAATCCGATATCGCACTCGAAGCTCATCCTCAAATGGCTCAATATGAATGTCCGTAGCCTCGGATTGAATCGCCTCCATGAAAAGAACATTCACAAACTTCACGATCGACGCATCAAGCGAGTCATCCCCCAGGTCAGACGCCGCCGGTTCAGACTCAAGCGTCACCACCCCTTCGCTGTTGTTCGAGTCACTCAGAATCTGTTCAACCGTGTCCGCGCCCAGTCCGTACAACTCACGCGAAGCCTTCTCAATATCCGTTGGGGTCGACACCACCGGCTGAATCGCACGTTTCAATACCATCCGAATCTCATCACACCGCATACTGTCCAGAGGATCAGATAGAGCCACCAGGATAGCATCGTCCTGATACCCTATCGGTACGAAACCGTAATGCGTCGCAAATCGGGCAGGCACATCCTGCGCCAAAGATTCGGGAATATCCGAGATATCGATATTGACGAAAGGCAGTTCGCAATACGCCGCCAGCTTTTCATACAGGGACTCCGCAGTGGCAAGGCCCGCATCGCTAAGCACCTCAAGCACCGAACGCGCCGATATTTCAGCCTCGCTCCGATACCGCAGCAACTCGTCTTCGGTAATGATCTGATCTGCGACCAGGTGCTGTTCAAAAGCGTTCAACGTGTTCATGCGATTTCCCGTCCGATGTCCACTCGTCGATTATCCACGATGCACTACTCACTACGCAATGCGCGAAGAGACTGACTGGCTGCACTCGCCAACACCGTAACCGTACTCTCTTCCACATCCTCGAACAGCATCCGAGCCTTGTCGGCGTCCTTCACATTTTTCCAGTAATACCGCCCCAATTCCAATTTAATCTGCGCCACCACAATCGGATCATCGTTCGATTTCAAAGCAGTCTCCAGAACAGAATCCACAGACTCCCCGGCGTACTCGGCAGACGCAGACAGTACCCGCGCCATCTCATGGACCGCTTCGGATGCCTGAAACGTTCCTGGATACTCCGTTATATAGATCGAAAGAGCCTCCACATCCTCCTCAAGCACAACGCGGTCCCAAGTGTGCAGCGAAGTGTACTCCGAATCAAGCGAACGTGCCTCGTCCAATACAGCATAACGGCGAATAAACTCATCAGAGCTACGATACACCGTCGGCTCAGCCACCCTCAGCTGATCGTAAGCCGTATAAGCCTCCGGATACCAACGCAACCGTTCGTAAGCAATCTCAGCAAGGAGAACCCGCGCCGCAGCCGGCACAGAGTCGGCTTTCGCACCATCAATCGATTTACGAAGAACAATATATGCCTGAGGATACTGGTCCTCCTCGATCAACTCAGCCGTTTGTCCGAGAATAGAAGCAA
>DTSJ01000468.1 GCA_012965445.1 Candidatus Hydrogenedentota bacterium | reverse complement strand
GGCTTTTAGAACGTTTAGTAACTCTAATCCCTCCTTTCGCTTCGTAAACACCCCTTATATATATAAACACGTCTGTTGCACTGGCAAATTGAACCTACTCATCTTGATTCTCATCTACTTACACGTTACCATACCAATTACTCTTTGTCGCAATCCGCACAAGCATCTTCGGACATCATCGGGTGCCTCAGCATGAACAAGCATTTCTGGATTATCGTAATCGCGGTAGGCGTCTCCCTCGTCCTTATCTTGATTACTCCGCGTCCCGATGCGCCAGATCCCAGTAAACAAATCGATCCCCATGCCTGGAACGTACTCATCATTCAGGCAGACACACTGCGCGCCGACCGCCTTGGCGCCTACGGCCACACGCGCGCAAAAACGCCCAACCTCGATGCACTCGCCGCCGAAGGAGTCCTCTTCGAGCAGCACATCGTCAACGCGACCTACACCGCATGCTCGATACCATCCCTCTTGACCGGAAACTATCAGGACCGACACGGACTCTGGTTTCACGGAGACACCCTCTCGGAAAAGAATCTTACCCTCCCGGAGCGGCTCAGCGCGCTGGGATACAAAACTGCAGGATTCAGTGCAAATCCCATAGTCCACGAGGATCGCGGCTACGCCCAGGGCATCGACTCCATGCGCACCCTGAAACAAAACAACAACGCAGAACAAATGGTTGACCATGCAACCAACTGGCTCGACAAAAACGGCGACGACCCCTTCTTCCTCTGGCTCCTCCTCATCGATCCCCATTTCCCATACACACCCCCCGACCGCTTCACGAGCCTCTACCCCGAATCCGGTACGTACGAAGAAAGCCTCTCCTGGCAGTGGGAATTCAACCAATCCGAAGCTGAATGGGACAAGGAATCCCTCATGTGGGGTTACGTCGCGAACGAACAACAAATCGCACAAGAGTCCGCCCTCTACGACGGAGAAATCGCCTATCTCGACGAACAAGTCGGCCGTCTCCTGGACTACCTCGACGAAAACGGCCTGCGCGACAATACCCTCATCGTCTTCACCTCCGACCATGGAGAAGAACTCGCCGAACACACCCTCTTCTGCACACACGGCAACAGCACCTACGAAACCCTCGCCCGCGTCCCACTCATCATTCAAACGCCCGACAGCACCACCTCGAGAGTACCTCAGGTAGTGCGAACCATAGACATCGCACCGACAATCCTCAGCCTACTCGACATCCCCTACGAAGATGAAATGGACGGGCGCAGCCTGGCCCCACTCGTCCGCGGCACCGAAACGGCGCTCCCAAAACTCCCCGCATACATCGCCAACGGCCCCATCCACGAAGGCTTTTGGAAAGAAAACCCCCGCATGTACGTCAAAGGCGTCCAGGGAACCTGGGCCACCGTCCGCACCGAAGAATGGAAACTAATCCGAATCCCCCACCCTGAAAAATACATCTTCGAACTCTACAACATAAAAACCGACCCTGAAGAAAAACACAACCTCTACAATTCCAACCCCGACCAGGCCGCAGCACTAATAACCATCCTCGACTCAATCAAGACCCGCCTCCCCGACGGCTCTCTTGTCACCCCCCAGCAGCAAGAACTCGACGAAGAAACCCGCCAAACCCTGGAAAGCCTGGGCTACCTCAGCGAATAATCGGACTGAAACTAACAGACTAAATCGCGTCCGAATCTCGCCCGAACTACTCATCGCCACCAGAACGATTCGGCGTACTCGAAAAAAGACTTGACATATTGGATTACCTGTATAATCCTAGGACTACACGAGTAATCCAAGGAGCTTCCGATATGTCTACACCCAATATCACCCCCTCCGAATGGGAAGTTATGAAGCTGTTATGGCGCAAATCTCCCCAGACGTCCGCAGAAGTCGTCAAGACCCTGTCCGAGACCACGTCGTGGACACCTAAGACCATCCGGACCCTCTTCAACCGTCTCGTTGCAAAGGACGCCCTCGCATTCGAGCAAGTCGGACGCGTGTATTACTACTCGCCAATCGTTGAAGAGAAGGACTGCGCCGTAGCGGAAGCCCTGTCGTTTCTCCAGCGTATTTACGACGGGGCATTCGAATCCATGCTCGCAAACTTTCTCGATGCTCAAGTCCTTAGCGAAGCCGAAATCGAAAAACTCAAACAGATCATCGACGAGAAAGGAAAGAAATAGTCGTGGAACATTTCGAACCGCTGTTTTCATGGGTGATACAATCCACCGTTCAGGCCAGCATCCTTATCGTACTCATCCCCCTTGTTTGCCCATGAACACCAGTATACCCTGCCCAATGCAGACCGAATTCTTCCACGGGGCTAGCCCCCTGACAATACGGAATACCGTGACTTAACAAAACTACCTAGAATGTGCCACTTTGCTTGACGGTACACATCTATGCCGAACATGAGACCGAGATTATCCGACCACCAGAAAATTTTTCCTGTAGCATCAGAAGCGAAGCTGGCAATCCGGGTAAGCTTTTGGATCTCCTGGAGACGTTTTTGGCTTTCCCCGAGAGAAGAACTTGCCGAAGACAATTCGAAAAGAAACAGATTCAGGCCGCAGATGATTCCCAGGAAACTGACTATGAACGAATATCGTTGTACAACGTCCATCGTAAGAAACATCGTTCCGCTGGTGTCCTGCATAAAACCCTGTAGAAAGGCGAGCAGTTCTGAGACGAGCAACAGGCCAATCGCACTCAGGTAGGCAATGCTCGGCAACTTGGGCGCCCTGTGCACATTGAAGACAATTACAGAGGTTCCTCAAAGAATCGTAAGACTGGACGAAAAAACGGGAGATAAAATCTGAAAATCGCTAAGTATTCGAGAACCAGTGAGAAAAACTACGGAAACAATCGTCAACAACATGATCTGACGCTGCACCTTGTTAGGTTCAAACGAAATTCTGTCGGGTGCCTCAGAATTCATAACGTCAAATGATTCCAATTTAGTAAGCCGTACCTACCTACGCACTAATTCCAGGGCTGCGCACTATCGGTGCATGACCCTGCAACCAAGCTATATGATCGCATTATTCGAGCATACCGCTGACCGTCTGTAAATTCAATCTGTTGACAAAACTCCCGCAGATCACCCCGCCGCCATGTTGGAGACACCAACGCCCATATAGTATGATCTCCAAAATCATCCACTGGCCTTACCGAAACACACGGAGCCCAACGTGGCTACAACGCGAAACACGAAACAGCGCGCACTCATCAAAGAAGTACTCGAAAAAGCCAGACGCCCTCTCTCCGCCAGCGAAGTCGCCAAACTCGCTCGTACCAAATCCAAGAATATCGGTACCGCCACCGTCTATCGCGCGATCAACAAACTCGTCGAAGACGGATTTCTCGTTCCCGTTGAAATCCCCGCAGAACCCTCCCGCTACGAAGTGTCAGGACTCCATCACCACCACCACTTCTACTGTCGCAAATGCAAAAAAGTCTTCGACGTAGAAGGCTGTCCCTCGGACTTCTCCGCATTCACCCCCAAAGGCTTCACCCTCGACACCCACGAAGTAATCCTCTACGGCAGATGCGCCGACTGCCCCCAGAACTAACCCCCTTCTTTTCTTTCTGAGAAGAAAGAAAAGAAAGGCTAACAGATACTTCGTATCTTCATGAATTTACCCAAGTCCCCCTAAATTGGAAATACTTTAGTATTTCCCGGTTTTCTTTGTCTAACTTTCTTTATCAAAAGAAAGTTAGTGGGCGTGACCGCAGT
The DNA here is from genome assembly GCA_012965445.1 of Candidatus Hydrogenedentota bacterium. The sequence continues at coordinate 2,872 of DTSJ01000468.1, read as the reverse complement.
CGTCTTGACATCTCGGACATTTCTTGCACTCACGATGATTAATCCAATGCGCGATCGCAACGCCGAGTCCCCCAGACACAGCCATCGGCACCGCCATCCATTCCTGAGTAATCGCGTGACCCAGAATAATCAACGCAAAACCCACCGCAAACAAAACCAGCGCAAGCATCTTTTGATGCACCCTGAAATAACTCGGCACCAGCGACAAACTCGCGATGATAAACGCGCTCACCATCACCGTGTCCTCGATAGCATGGTTGCCCAGAAACGACAGACCAACCAGTGGCAGCACCCCAGCCACGATCGGGATCAGCGCACAATGGATCGCGCAGAAAAACGACGCGGACATCCCCATCCCGTCCAGTCGCTTCCCCCATTTGTCTGTTTCGTCAACACTCATAACCGCGTCATTTCCTAATTGATAGACATTCTCATATATGATACTGATAATTCAATATCATTATATAGTCCGCCCAGCAAGAAGTCAACCCTGACAAAATCCGCCCCCATTCCAATCCCATTTTGTCAAGAGTTGACTTTCGTAAGTACCTATAAATTAAATACTTACATATGTATACCTCTCGTTTACCACAACCCCACTTTCACCCTCTTCCGCCCAATCAACGCGACACGCGACCTATAATTATAGAGGGTTGTCGCGCAAACACGCGGGGGATTCCCCTACCGGAGCCCCCGGAGAAACTGCGCATCTTCCCAGTCCCAGAGACGTTCTTGGGCCACGTTCACATCTCTGGGACTCCGGTTCCACTCCCAGCAAGCAAGCTGTGTAGCCCCCTGGGAGTGCATTGCGAAACTCACAAGTGACGCAACAACCAGTGCGGACACCAGAGCAACGCGCGGACGCGTCCAGGGCTGAAATTCGAGTTGCAGTATCGGAATGAGGAGATAAACGAAAATCGGACTCAGATCTGAAAAATAACGCGGCCCATAAGAGTGCCCCCCCCCACCAGTCACCGAACGAAGACAACAGGAGCCAATGAAAAATGCAGAGAACCGGAAGAATCACATACAAACGATCCCTGGTTTTTCGATACCCAAGCGTTGCACCCGCAAAAGAAAAAACGAACAAAGGCGAATACACGAAAAGCCCGCGCGCTGGACTAAACAGGAGCCCCGTCATGCCGTTCAAATAGTTCGTCTCATACGGACTCACCTCGCCAAGCTGGTCTTGCGGAAGATAATACGGTGCGAGCAAACTGTCGTACACATTCCAGTTGTAGACAGAAAACGGAATCGCAATCACCGCCGCCCATCCCAGATACTTAACAAAGTAATCTCGATGTGCAATCAAAACGTAAATCGTGAACGCAATAATCGGAAGAGCATTCGTCGGTCGAATCACAAACGAAAAAGCCAGGGGAAGCGCAGCAAACTGAATCCACCGCGCGTTCTTCCTGGCCGCCAAAACAAAAATCAGCGCGAGCGTCAGCATCAAAATCGATCCGCAATGCTGCCCCAGTGATCGACTCCCCGTCGACCATACCGGTGTGCAGTACAAAAACCAAAACACCAAAATCAGCGCCTTCGGAGAAGAAAGGAATTCGCGACCAATGCGAAACATCAGCAGCGCAGCAACAGACATAAAAAAACACGCGATCACCAACTCAATACGCCAGTACATCGTCAATACAGTCACTTCCTCAAGCGGTTTCACACTCGCATCAATGATCCGCTCCTCAAGCCCCGGCCAAACCCAAAACAGGACAACCGACGAGACATCCAGCGCAAATACAAGAGGCGCCGACAATAAACTCATCCCAATCGGAAAGCGGGTATACCAATGACTGCCAATACGATCCGCCCAGTAGTACTCATGCTCCTCCAGCATCTCGGGGAATTCGTCCAGCGTCAAATCACCGTCATAAACAAGGCTGTAAGCACCCGGAACCGACCACCGTGAATCCCCAGAAGCAATTACTCCGCTCATGAAATGCGTCACATACGCGACAAGAAAAAGCGCAAGATACGGAAGACATCGACGCACATTCGGATGTTGAAGAACCTCACGCATAAAAAGGATTCTGAAGGTTTGCGGCAGACCTTTTCAAGATTGCCCCCGGGCTCAATACGAATCCGTCAACAACGGATCATCAATAGCCCGCATATTCTCCTCAAGCATCCCTTTCAACCTCCCAAGAACGCCCTCAGGATCACCCTCACGCATAATTCTCCTGAACAAATTGTTTTGCTCATCCGGATCGGCTTCCAGGTCGTACAACTCATCGATATTCTTCGCATGGAAGAACCGAACATACTTGTACTTCGACGTCCGAATCATTCGCATGTAAGCAAGCCCGTTGTTATGCAGATCATACTGACCAAACAGTACCCGGTCCTTCTCAAATGCTTCCCCCCGCAAAGCCGGCGAGAAGTCCATCCCATACACCCTCGCCCCATCAGGCATCTCCACACCCGTCATCCCCAGCACCGTCCGGAACATATCCAGATTCGACACCATCGTATCCACCCTCGTCCCCGGCTTCACCACTCCCGGCCACCGTATCGCCATCGGAATCGATATCGAAGTGTCCCACATATTCGGACGCTTCGGCCCCCACACTCCCCCCGCCATCCAGTGTCCGTTTCCCTTCGTATTCACCCCGTGACGTCCTTCATTGTATCCGTGGTCAGAAGTGAACAAAACAATCGTGTTCTTCTCAAGTCCCGACTCCTTCAGATAGTCCAGCAGTCGACCAATATTTCTATCAACCGAACTGATACTCGCGTAGTATTCCAAAGTAGATTTCTTTACCTTCGCACGGTCGATACCCGGAAACGAAGGAATCGCAGGATCAACATTCAGATAATGCTCCATGTCCTCATCCGGGACAGGACCATAAGGCAGATGTGG
>DTSJ01000467.1 GCA_012965445.1 Candidatus Hydrogenedentota bacterium | reverse complement strand
CGATTCCGATCTCGGACTTAGAAACGAAAAGCTGATTCGCCGAAGGAAGGACTATCAGTACGATCATAAACTGCTGCCTCCGCTGCCCGTTCTCGAAAAGGTTCCCCACGAAGAAAAGTTCAGCATAAAGTATCAGGCTGGCAGAGGAATGAAGACCGTTGACGTATTCGTGAATCTGGGTTACGACAAAATCCGAGGAATTGAGTAGACCAATGTATCCGGGTTGCCGATGTTCGGACTGTTCTAACCCGCATCGCTCACCGGAATTCTGATGTGACAGCGGATCTGACTGCCAAAGAAGACCTCCCCGCGTCATTGCGAGCAAAGCGCGGCAATCTCCAACACCAAAAACCTGCATACCGTACGGCAGTTCCACCCGCAGAGCCGAAGCACGCACATCGCCTTGCCCAGCGCATCACCCCCCTCGCGTCATTCCACGGTCGCGCTTCGCTTGCCGTGGAATGACCCAAGGGAAAGATTTAGCGCAGTCCAAAAACACCGTATAATTCTGGCGAGCGATGCGGGCTAAGAACCATCGCAACAACACTCCGTAAATGTTTCAATGCTTGCCACAAATTTTCATCGCTGTATATTGGGCTTTCGGATAATAAACACGAAGGGGAGCAGTATGAGCACCATGAACGACAGTATGCGATACACATCGGAGAACGCGAGTGCCATGGATTGCTGTTGGAGCAGATTGTACGTTATTGCCTGGGCCTGGGCGAGGGCCTGGACGGAGTCTCCCGAAATAGCGGTAAGGATTTTATGAAGTTGATTGACATAGGCGTTGTATTGTGGAGCGAATGGTGTGATGTGCTGTACCAGATGGGATTGCTGAACTTGGCCGTGTCGGGCGATCGCGTTGGCGACGAAGGCTATACCGATGCTTGCGCCTGTGTTGCGTCCGAGGCTGATGAGACTTGATGCGCTGTTTCTCATTTCGCGTGCCACGTAGGTATAGGCCATAGTGTTGAGCGGCACGAAAATCATGGAGATACCGAAACTCTGCAGCATGCGGGTGGTTACGATAGTGCGGAAATCCGTGTCCAGGTTGAAGTAGGACATTTTGTACAGGGCGATAGAGAGGATAACAAGGCCGAGCACGACGAGTTTTCGGGGATCGAATCTCATGACCAGCAAGCCGACAATTGGCATCATAAAGACCATGACTATGCCTCCCGGAGAAACCGCAAGGCCGCTCCAGGTGGGGGTATATCCTAGAAGGCCCTGCAGGAACAGGGGAAACATGACCATGCTTCCGTAGAATCCGAAGCCGAACAGCACGAATAAACATACTGTGGCTCCCAGGTTACGCTCTTTGAGGAGGCGCAGGTTTACGAGCGGGTCTTTGTGGCGCAATTCCCACCAGATCGCAACGATGATCGCGATCGCGCTCCCGACAGCCAGCATGACGATGGTGGGAGATTCGAACCAGCCTTTTCTTTCCGCGATACTGAGGGTAATCTGTATGCCTCCGAGTCCGAGTACAATCAGGACGAATCCGACGTAGTCGATTTTGAAACGGTCTGCTCCTTTTCTCCGCGGAAGGTAGGGCGGATCCGTTATGAACTTTGAGGCCAGGAGGAGGGAAATGAAACCGACCGGGATATTGATCAGAAATATCCACCGCCAATTGAAGTTGTCGGTGATCCAACCGCCGAGCGTTGGCCCGATGGCCGGGGCTATCACGACGACGAGGCCGAACATGGCCATGGCCATGCCTCTCTTATGCTCAGGAAATGTATCCACGAGTATTGCCTGGGTGCTGGGCTGCAGCCCGCCGCCCGCGAGACCCTGGAGCAGACGGAAAACGACGAGCAGTCCGAAACTGGGGGCGAGTCCGCAGAGCAGTGAACTCAGGGTAAAAAGCACGACGCATGCCAGGTAGAAATTTCGACGCCCGAACAGGGAGGACATGAAGGGGCTGAACGGCAATACGACAGCGTTGGACAACAGATAGGCAGTGACAATCCAGGTGCTCGCATCTTGGCTGACTCCGAGATCTCCGGCGATGTGAGGTAGTGCTACGATGACTATAGTAGTGTCGAGAATCTCCATGAAGGTGGTCAAAGTCGCGACACCTGAAATCAGCCAGGGATTATACGGGGCATGCCACTGTTGGTCGGGCGGCGCAGGAGATTCTGATTGTTCAGTGCCTGTTTCGCCTGTTGTGCTCACCGCACACGCACTCTGGGTACGACGGACATACCCGGCACCAGCAGGAGTTCATCTTCCGGGGGTTCGTCGAAAACGATTTTTACCGGGAGACGCTGCACAACTTTGACATAGTTCCCGGTTGCGTTCTGTGGAGGAAGCAGTGAAAATCGCGCGCCCGTTCCGGCCTGAATGCTGTGGACCGTACCCATGAAAATACGATCTTTGTAAGTATCGACGCGAATCTCGACGGGTTGTCCGGGCCGCATGTCGGTGAGCTGTGTCTCTCGAAAGTTTGCTTCGATCCATACCTCTTTCGGGACGATGGCCATGACGACCTGACCGATCTGTAACTGTTCGCCTTCGTCGACCGTTTTCCGAGTTACCCGTCCAGAAATCGGCGCGTACACTTTAGTGTGTTTGAGCTCCAACTCGGCTTGCTTCAAGGCGGAAGCTTCGACGTCGACCTCTGCTGCGCGTTGTTCCACTTCGGTCTCACTTACCATTACCTTTTGTGGTCCCGACTGAGCATCGGATAGACGTCCCAGAACGGCCTCAACGGCGGCTTCGGCGGCCATGACCTGCTTTCGTGATTTGACGAGTTCGGCACGGGCAATCTGGGTCGCACTCGCAGCGAGGTCGATTTCGCGCTGGGAGAATATACTTTCATCTTCTTCTTGATGTCGCTCGAATTCCCGCTTCGCGCGCGTGGCCTCGGCGTCCGCCGCTTCAACCTGTGCGCGGACTTCATCAAGAACAGCGCGGGTCTCGACGAGTTCGGCTTCTACTTGCTGCAAGCGGGCCTTGGAAGTAATGCGAACGAGTTCGACATTGCGCTCGGCGGTAAGCCTTCGGGCTTCGGCGAGTCTGACAGAGGCATTCCGATGAGCGACCCGTTCTTCGTAGTATTCGGAATCGATCACGAAGAGGAGGTCGCCTGCCTGAACCGCTTGATTGGTTTCGACATGGACTTCGAGTACCTGACCGGAAACTTGAGGACTGATGGCTATTATGTCTCCCTCGATAAACGCATCATCGGTCCATTCATAGGGAAGTGAATTGATGTAATAACGACCGCCATATACGGCGAGACCGCCCATCAAGACAGCAAAAAAGAGGACCTTGAACCTTCCAGATCCTCGCTTCGAAGATGCGGCTGTATTTGCTGTATCGTGTTCGCTCATTAGATTTTCGTCGAGATATCGGTTTTCGAAGTACTGTGCCCGGAAGCGCGCTTGGACGCAGCGTCGGTGGAAACGGAACCCAGGCAACGGAACGGAGTTTACCGCTTCATGCTCATATTTTGCAATTGCCAGTGCAACAGACGTGTTTATATATTAGGTAAGGGTTCACGAGAAGTTAGAGAGGAAAAGGGAAAGGTTGAGCAGGGTTACGAGGGGGTTTTGGGGACGCGAATCCGGGTATCAGGTCTAGTAGACACAGTCGATCTGGCCTATTCACCAGCTCCACAATCCCTCTGTTAACGGATTCGAAAGCAGGATTTAGGCAACGGAAATGGAAATAGCCGAACTAAGGCGTAAATCTGTTCCTACGTTGAATGGTCGCTTAATTTTCGCTATGCTTCGAACATGAACACATTAAATCGGCATCCAGACTCTTTAGTCGCTAACCAGCGGCGCAATCGACAGACGATGAGCTCAATCCGTATCGTCGTCTGCATTACGACCATCGTGTCCGCATTCCTTTGTCCTCAAAGTGGAATCGCCGACGAATCAGTCTCAGACGCGATGCTCATCGATGCCCAAAATCTCCCTGACCGCTGGATCAATTACGGTCGTAACTACGCAGGGTGGCGGTACATGCCCGTTGACCAGATCAACCGCGATACGGTCTCCGACCTCGAAGTCGCATGGACCGTGGACACAGGGGTCGCAATTGGTCAGTTCGAAACCTCAGCGGTCGTAGTAAACGACCGTATGTTCATCACCACACAGAACAGCCATCTCATTGTCGTCAACCCGAAAACGGGCGAAAAACTGTGGCAGTACGATTACAAATTCCCGAAACGCGCTGTCACCTGCTGCGGTCCGGTAAATCGCGGAGTCGCGGTCTATGGGGACTATGTATATTGGGGTACGCTTGATGCCCACCTCTTCTGCTTTGATGCCAAAACGGGTGACGTGAAATGGAAAGTACAAGTCGCCGACAACGCGCTGCGATACGCCATCACGGGCGCTCCGTTGATTGTCGACGGGAAAGTACTGACAGGGGTAGGCGGCGGCGAATACGGCATTCGCGGTTTTATCGCGGCCTACGATGCCATGACCGGAGACGAAGTCTGGAGGTTCTTCACCATCCCTGGCGAAGGCGAACCGGGCAACGATACCTGGGCGGGGGACTCATGGAAAACGGGAGGCGCGCCCACATGGCTCACAGGCACCTACGACCCCGAACTGAAACTTGTCTACTGGGGTACGGGTAACCCCGGCCCTGACCTCAATCGCCACGCCCGCGAAGGCATCAATCTCTACAGCAACTCCATCGTTGCCATTCACGCCGATACTGGAAAGCTAGAATGGTACTTTCAGCCCTCTCCCCGAGACGAATTCGACTGGGACGGCATCAATGAACCAGTACTGGTCGACGAGATAATCAACGGAAAGATGGTCAAGGCCGTCGCGCAGGCGAATCGCAACGGATTTCTGTATCTGTTGGACCGCGTGACCGGCGAATTCCTGTTCGCGAAACCCTACACCCGGGCCAATTGGTATCAGTACAATGATCGGGGTATTCCTACCCTGACAGAAGAAATGCTTAATCCTGGCGACAAAGTCGTGTTCCCCGGACTCTATGGCGGCAAGAACTGGCCACCGTCTGCCTATAGCCCGAAAACCCACCTCTTGTACATCCCTGACATGGAACGTGGTTCGGTTTTCAAACGCGGCGAATCCGAGTATCGACCCGGCCTGATGTTTTTTGGCGGAAGCATCTCATGGGAGCCCGAAGGGAAAGGATTCGTTCGTGCGGTCGACCTGCGTACTGGCGAGAAAGTATGGGAATATGAAACGCCGGGCGGGCCCAACTGGGCCGGCATGCTCTCGACGGGCGGTGGTATCGTGTTCGGCGGCGCTGGAGACGGAATTCTGCGCGCCTTCAACGATACCACGGGTGAACTCCTCTGGGAATTCGACACCACTACCATAAATGGAGGCATCAGAACAGGCATCCTCGCCCCCCCCACCAGTTTCACCATCGACGGCAAACAATACATCGGACTCGCGATCGGCGGTCGCGACCGCACCCGCAAGGACTCTACCTACGTTCTATTGAGTCTAAAAGGAAAGTAATTCGCGTTCGCAAGACGGAACCTGTCCCTAGTTCGTCGCGCTTCCCAGATGCTCAATAAACCAGTCCGCCGCTGCAGTAGAACCGGTCTCGAAGGCTTCGCCGCTGTAGGCCTCGAAATGCGTGATGCCGGGCAGTTCAATGTATTTGCTCGGCCCCTTCAGATCCTGAGCTGCCGCTTCACCGCGATCCTTGTTTTTCCGGGGACCATACAATTCCTCGTTCTCAGCACCTATGAATAGTATCGCCGTCGTATCAGGCACCATCTCCACGTAGTGATAGGGATGATACTCGAATGTTTTCTCGTTGGTTTCCGTATCCACCATTCGGGGCGTAGAGAATCCCGTCTTATACTCGCCGCCCTTGCCCGTGCGTGCCCGCTCGATAGCCTGTCGGCGTATTGATTCCGGCCACAACCTGGGTGTACGCGGGACGTTCTTGCCGCTCACAGCAGGGACCTGTCCGACCGCCGCCTTTACGCGCGAATCTAATGCGGAGACCACGACAATATGTCCTCCGGAAAAGCTGGAGCCCCAGATCCCAATCCGGTCAGAATCAACTCCGGGTTCGCCCTGCAGGAAAGAGATTGCATTGCGGTAGTCCTCGACCTGCTTCATGGGCAAGAGGCGTGTTCGCTTTACAGTTACATCGGCGGTCGCCTGGATTCTCCGTTTCTGATCGTCAGATTTCACCGTTTCCGCAAGCGTGATATATCCGTTGCTATTCCCCCACCCGCGATAGTCAATCGCCATCGCCACCATTCCTCGATGAGCGAACCGATTCGCATACTGCTCAAGCGACGCATGCGTCCCCGTCCAACCGTGGCCCAACAAGATGCCCGCCCTTTTGTCCGATTCGGCAAACCCCTTCGGGAAGAATATTTTCCCCCAACAGGCCACGCCTTCGCTATAGAAAGTTATTTCTTTCGTCGTGACGCCGTCAGCCAGGACATAGTCGTAGTCTTTGGGGTCAAGTCTGTTCTTGATACCGTTGTTCTGAGCCGTGACCGAGCCAGTTGCCAAAACGATAGCCATTGCGGTGAGAATGGTGTGTTGCAGTTTCATGTTCAGTCTCCGATGTATTTGAGATGATTGAGAAGAGTTTGTCGGCTATTTAAGGTGTTTCAGAAACCAGTC
>DTSJ01000466.1 GCA_012965445.1 Candidatus Hydrogenedentota bacterium | reverse complement strand
ACAGGGGTGTCTCGATCCAAAGCGGTTCCTACGCCTATCGAGATCAAAGCGTTTCTTGACTCTTATGTCATTGGACAAAATCAGGCGAAGAAGATTCTTGCTGTAGCGGTCCACAACCATTTCAAGCGGATCGGCTCAGGCGGCGAAATCGACGGGGTTGAGATTCAAAAGTCCAATGTTCTGCTGATCGGGCCGTCTGGCTGCGGGAAGACACTTCTTGCTCAGACCTTGGCTAAACTGCTTGATGTACCGTTCGCGGTTGTGGATGCGACGACATTGACTGAAGCCGGTTATGTTGGCGATGACGTTGAGAATGTGATATTGAAACTGTTGCAGGCGGCGGACTTTGATCCGGCGCGCGCTGAGACGGGAATCGTTTATATTGACGAAGTAGATAAAGTCGCGCGCAAGAGTGACAGTCCTTCGATAACCCGCGATGTTTCGGGCGAAGGGGTTCAGCAGGCATTATTGAAACTTCTTGAGGGTACTGTTGCCAATGTTCCGCCGCAGGGCGGTCGCAAGCACCCTCAGCAGGACTGTATCCAGGTTGATACGACGAACATACTGTTTATTTGCGGCGGCGCGTTTAATGGTTTGGACAAGATCATCGAACGGCGTGTCGGGACGAATGTAATTGGCTTTAATGCGGATATGAAGTCGCGTAAAGATCGAAGCATAGGCGAAATACTCTCTCTTGTGCAGCCAGAAGATCTGGTACAGTTCGGGATGATACCAGAGTTTTCGGGACGTGTTCCGGTACTGAGTACGTTGAACGAGTTGGATCGTGACGAATTGGTCCGGGTGCTTGTTGAGCCGAAAAATGCTCTGGTGCTGCAGTATTCGAAGTTGTTCGAATTGGAAAACGTAAAACTCCACTTCCCGGACGAGACGATTGACGCTATCGCCGATCTTGCTCTTGATAAGGATACTGGAGCACGCGGGCTGCGGGCGATCATGGAAGAATCGATGATGGATGTGATGTTCGAGATACCATCGAAGAAGTCTGTACAGGAGTGTATTATCACACCGGGCGTAATCCGCAATCATGAAGAGCCTCTTCTAGTTTACGATACAGACGTCGCTGTGAACGAGGAAACCGTCAGCGATGAAACGGTGAGTGACGAATCGGCGAGCGCGTAAGGGCCGCATTGCGCTAATGCATTCTAAGTGTCGAACTCGAAGCAGAAGTGTATCCGTGTTTCTGGTTGTAATCCCCTGTCTTTTTTGTCAAACTTTTAGTGTTTAACAAGCCTATCCGGAGATGATTGTATGGCTTCGCGTTTGAAAGCGGATCAGGCCGTATGTCCTATGGTACCGCTGAAGGACATGGTTCTTTTCCCGCACATGGTGATCCCTTTGCTGATTGGACGGTTGCCTTCGCTGGATGCGGTGGATGCTGCTCTGGATTCGCAGGAACCCCTTTTTGTATGTCTTCAGCGGGATGCGGATGTTGAACACCCGGCGTTCGAAGATATGTATCGTGTAGGGGTTCGGGTTCAGATCCTGCAGACCCTTCGGCTTCCTGACGGTGCAGTGAAGATTGTAGTAGAGGGACTCTCACGCGCAAAATTGATCGGATTTACTGCTCAGAATGATTGGGTAGGTGCCGTTACAGAGGAGATTCCACCGATAGAGTCTTCGAGCAAGGCTACTGATGCGCTGGTCGGGGTGGTGCTGAAGCAATTTGAGGCTTACGCACAAAAAAGTCAACGGGTGTCTCCGGAGATTGTGTTGGGGCTGCAGAACATTGATGATCCGCATCTTCTTTGTGA
>DTSJ01000465.1 GCA_012965445.1 Candidatus Hydrogenedentota bacterium | reverse complement strand
GATCAATATTTCTCTTCGGGGAACTCATGGTCTGGGTGTTACTCGCTGTCCTTCACAACAGTGCCAATTTTCTTCTCAAGAAATACGTCAACCAGCTCAGGATCGAAATGCTTGCCGCGCTCGTTTTTCAAGTATGCCAGCGCATCGTCCTGCGAAGATGTACCAGACCGATACGCTCGAGGACTTGTCATAGCGCAATACACATCAATAATCTTCAGCATCTGCGCCAGATACGGAATCGCTTCACCCTCAAGTTTGTCGGGATATCCATCTCCATCAAAACACTCATGATGGCACCGAACAATCTCCTCAATCCCCTCCATCCCCGGTAGGTCACGAACCAGATCGGCACCGATATTCGTGTGCTGCTGTACAAGCGTCCATTCGTCGTATGTCAACAGACCGTCCTTGAGCAGAACGTCGTTCGGAATCTTCAATTTCCCAATATCTCGCAGAAGCGCACCCCGTTCCAGCAAAATGCGTTGCTCATCATCCAGCCCCAGCGCCTTTACAAACCTCGTAGCATGATCCACGACCCGCTGCGAACTCTTCGGCTTGAACGACTCGCGGCAATCGATCGCCTCCGCAAGCAAATGCAGCAGCTCTTCAGAACGATCCGCCTGCTGCACCGCCAAATGAAGCGCATCCTGAGCAGAGCCAACGTGAAGCAACGCGTCAGTCATATCGGGCAGTGAGTCGGACGGTTCAACGTCCACAAGCTGAATATCGAGCTTCTTCACTCCCTTGCTCAAAGCCTTCCGCGCTTTCTCATCGCTTCCAGCAACTGCAATACGCTTCAGCATTCATTCTCTCCTGAATTGACTCCCTACGGCTGGTTTCATCTTACCAGTAAAACGCCGATATCACAAAACTCCACCCAATTCGGAGTATGCTATACTGATTTACAGGCTGTTACTCGGGCAGGACTCCATGATCCCCCAAACTGAACAATCGGAAAGACGCATCGGGACACGTATCCCCTCGAATCAACCCGTGTGTTTCTGCGACACCGCGGGTTCGGCGTCGCTGTGCGGGGGTTCACTGCTGACTAAAAGTTTCGGTGCGATGAGCATTCGGACCGATACACCCCAAACCGTCGGCACACGTATCGACATCGAATTCCCGCCAACGGATGAAAACGGCCAGGAAGAAACTCTCCTCTCCAAAGGAGAAATACGCTACGTCGAGAAATTCGGCGCCCACGGATACGTCCTCGGGATCAAAACGCTCTACAACCCAAAGCAAACCCGGATTGAGACGAAAAAGACGGCTCACTATCTGCCAAAAGTCGCCCTCAAAGGTATTCGGTTCAAACCGATACCCGTAAAATCGGTCCAGCAATCGAACGCAATACCAAAACAGAAACGCTCGAAGCCGAACGCGGGTCGAAAGAGTTCCCCGATCTGGAAACCAGTCTTACTAGTCATACTCTTCTTGATTATCTTTTTCCTGCTATTACTCGGCTCCAGGCAATCACAAGCCAAAAACGCAGATTCACTTAGGGGCATATCCTACGCCCAAAGTGCCAGCGGTGCGTCCGAAAAAGCGCCAGCATCCCATGATTACGCTTCCGGTACATTTACCTACAATCATCTGGACACGTCTATCGACACGAAAAAATTGCAAGCTGTCCCCCCATACTTCCAAAAACCACAAGATTCCTTTCTGTCTGCATCGCTTGGCACCCTTCGACCGATCGTCCATGATCCAGGCAGCCAAGATGTACCTAGGATTTTAAACGCACTTCCCGCGGGCAATTCAGGTAACCCCTCCCCAGTCGAAAAACTTGCCCGTGATCTCGAAAACGCACAAACCTCCATGCTGGCGGGAAATCGGTTGGCAGCTCTCTACCGGACCCGAAACGCCGCAGATTCTGTCAACGACCTGCCCGAACTCTGGCGCGAAGTTCTTCGCAACTTTCGCGGACGGCTAATCATCCACCCCAATGAAATCCCCGTTCTCCCCAAGCTGGACAACTGGGTTACGCTAGATTCTTCCCTGACAAGCCTGCCCATTGACGCTCCAATCGTCGTATATGTCGACAAAGACACATTCGTCTTGCACGTAGTAAAAAACGCAGCTACCATCTGGCAGTTCCCAGTAGGCCTCGGCGCCAAAGGCAGCACACCCGACGGCATTTTCACCATAGGTGCCAAAATCCGCGAACCGGATTGGTATAACAGCGGTGACGTCGTCCCCGCAGGTGTGCCCAACAATCCTCTAGGCGACAGATGGCTCGGCCTGAGCGACGGAAATACTCCCCTCACCTACGGCATGCACCCCACGAACAAGTCCCAATCCATCGGCCAGGCACTCAGCAAAGGCTGCATCCGCATGAGGCCGCAGGACGCACGACGCTTGTACAACATGGTTCCCCTAGGCACGCCAATCGTTGTTCGCTCCGGCAGCATGTCACCGAAGTTGTAGGCGACGGGTCGAATCAGTAGCATACTCTTATGGGAAAAACCATCACACGCATACGCGAAGCCATCGAACGTGGCAGATACTTCGTCACGATGGACATCTGGGACATAGGAAAACCTGGCGAAGAAATTCCCAGCGGCTTTTTCATCAAACAAATTCGCGTAGTAATCCTCCTGCTCACCAAGCTCCTCGATGGCAATCTCATGCTCCGCGCATCCGCTTTGACCTTCGCAACCCTCCTCTCAATCGTGCCATTCCTCGCCGTGACCTTCTACATAATTCAAACCTTTAACCTCGGCGGCGGCCTCTACACCAATCTGCAGGAAAAACTCGAGGACTTCATCGTCGTTTCCGCCGAAAAGGTTCCTGGGCTCAACCAGTCAGAAGATTCAGAGACGGTAGACCTGCCCGAAGAAGCAGCGCTGCCGGACAATGATGCCCTCACGGTCACCAATGCCGAAATCACAGACGAGCCTCTGTCCGAAGAACCGTCCCCCGATGACGACGCGGAAGTGATCGTAACCGATGAATCCATTGAAAACGCAGACATCGCCGCTGCCGACCGCAACGAATCCAATAGAGAACTGCAAAACCAATTGGTACAGTCAATGTTCCAGGGAGTAGGTCAACAGGACGAAGACATGGAAAACCCCGTGCAGTGGCTTGTCGACCTTTCAAACTCACTCGCCTCTCTGGCAGACGAGGCCGCAAAAAACAAGGCCGCATTCGGAATTTCAACCGTGCTCCTCGTCGTGACAACCGTCTTCGGCCTGATGAAAAATATCGAAGTCTCGTTCAACAGTATCTGGGGTGTGCGCCGCAAACGGTCCTGGTATCGAATGATGAGCGATTACCTCGTCATTACCCTCGCAATCCCGTTCATCACAGCAGCCGTTCTCGGCATCTCAGCCGCACTCCAAAGCGAACGTATCAGAGAAGCACTCGGGCCAATGGCGGTCCTGCTCCAGACCTTCCAGTTCTCCGTAGTCGTGCTGCTCTTTACCGCCCTCTACTTCATCGTACCCAATACCCGTGTGCGCTTCGGCTACGCCGTATTCGGCGGCCTCATCGCCGGAATTCTGTGGGTCTCCCTTTCATGGTCATACATCAATTTCCAGATAGGTCTCGCGAAATATCAGGCCGTACTCTCAGTATTCGCCCAGTTCCCAATGCTCCTCATGTGGGTCTACCTGAGCTGGGCAATACTCCTCTTCGGTTCCGAAGTCACCTACGCCTATCAAAACGAAAAAACGTTCACCATGGAACGATTCGCCGATAACGCCAGCTTCGCATATCGCGCTGCCCTCGGACTGCGCGCAATGATCGACATGGGCAGAAGGTTTCAAAAAAGCCTCCCAACGCTGCAAGTCGAAGCCGCCGCACTCGAATGGAACGTCCCAAGTCGTCTGATCATCGAAACCCTCGAGCAGCTCGAAGACTCCGGGTTCATCACAGAATGCGCCACAGAACAAGTCAGCTACCAGCCCGCGCGTCCCCTCGACCAGATAACCGCAGGCGACATACTGCGCTCCCTCCATGAACGCGGCGAAGACCCCTCCCGATTCCTCCATGACGATGCTTATCGCTCCGTGTTCGACGAATACCTCTACCCCTCCGAAGGAATCCACGCCACCACAATCGAGGAGTTAATCCACCGCGTCCACGTTTTTCCGAAAGCCCCCGAAGCTGCCGATGCAGGATAGCCAAAGACCAAAAGAAAACAATCTCCTGCCGCACTCAGACCGCGCCTCCGCCGAAGGTATCGTCGAACGCATCGTCTACGAAAATCCCGACAACGGTTTCGTGGTCGCGCGCATGCGCGTCGAAGGTCGTCACGATCAACTCACTTTCGTAGGCTCCATGATGGCCGTAAGTCCCGGCGAAACCATTCAAATCGAAGGCGAATGGGTAGATGATCGAAAATTCGGAAAACAAATCAAAGTAACCGGCTACAAGACCATCCTGCCCAACTCCATCATCGGAATCGAAAAATATCTCGGCTCAGGATTGATTCACGGAATCGGCCCCGCCTACGCAGAGCGCATGATTAAGGCATTCGGCATCGAAACACTCAAGGTAATCGACGAACAGCCCGAACGCCTTAGAACCGTCGAAGGCATCGGTCCCAAACGGGCAAGCCAGATTCGCGAAGCATGGTCGGAGCAAAAAAACATCCAGTCCATCATGGTATTCCTCCAGGGACACGGCATCGGAACCAACCAGGCCGTCAAAATATACAAAAAGTACGGCGACGGTGCAGTCTCAGTACTCCGCGACAACCCATACAAACTCATCGAAGACATCACAGGCATCGGGTTCTCAGGTGCCGACAAAATCGCGGTAAACCTCGGCCTAGCAAAGGACTCCCAGACCCGTATCGCCGCTGGCCTAACCTTCACGCTCCAGCAGATGGTCTCAGAAGGCCACGTGTTTTCGGAGCGGGATAACCTCCTCTCAAAGGCCCGCGCCCTCCTCGAAACAGACCAAGATCTAATCGCACATGAACTCACCACCATGATTCACAACGACACTCTCGTTGGCGAAGGCGACGATATTTTTCTGCAAGACCTCCACGACCGCGAAACCGGATGCGCCGATCATCTCCGCAGATTACTCTCGGCTGAAAAGGAAACCGTAACGGACAAAGTAGACATAGCAATAAAATGGGTCGAGAAAAAACATTCCATCACACTCTCCGATGAACAGCGCGATGCCCTGAGCATGAGCGTCGACGCGCCCGTCATGGTCATTACCGGCGGCCCGGGAACAGGCAAGACGACCCTCATCAACAGCATCATCTCAGTCTTTCAACGCAAAAATTTCACCCTCCTGCTCGCTGCACCAACCGGACGAGCAGCCAAGCGAATGGAAACAACTACCGGACACGCCGCGAAAACCATTCACCGCCTCCTCGAATACAATCCCAAGCTCCACGACTTCTCGCGAAACGAAATGAATCCTCTCGACGCCGACGTAATTGTCATCGACGAAATGTCCATGGTCGACGTGTCGCTGATGCACAGCGTACTGAAAGCAATACCGGACGACGCGCGACTCCTCCTCGTAGGCGATGTCGATCAGCTCCCCTCCGTCGGCCCTGGAAACGTGCTGATGGACATCATCGCGTCAAACGCCGTTCCCACCGTACGTCTCAAAACAGTCTTCCGACAGGCCGCTGAAAGCGGAATCATCTCGAACGCCCATCGAATAAATGTCGGCGATCCCCCGAAATGGAACGACACGGATTGTTTCTTCGTCGAGCGAAACGACCCAGAAGCTGTCCGCGACACGATCCTCGAACTCGTGACCAACCGAATCCCCAAAAAATTCGGCTTCGACCCCATGAAAGATATCCAGGTACTCGCACCCATGCACCGCGGAGATGCAGGAGTCGCCCATCTCAACCAACAACTCCAGCAGGCGATGAACCCGAACGGCCAGGAAATTCCTCGAAGAGGACTCAGACTCGGCGACAGAGTCATCCAGACCAAAAACAACTACGAGCTGGATGTCTACAACGGCGACGTCGGAATCATCACATTGGTCTCGGAGGAGGTCAAGGAACTCCACGTCGAATTCGAAGACAGAACCGCGCTCTACAACTTCGACGACATAGACAACCTGCAGCTCGCCTACGCCATCACCGTCCACAAATCGCAGGGCAGCGAATATCCCGCCCTCATCCTCCCCATCGTCAGCCAGCACTACCTCATGCTCCAGCGCAACATCCTCTACACCGCCATCACCCGCGGAAAATCCCTCGTTGTCGTCGTAGGCGAAAAAAAGGCCCTCCGCCGCGCCCTCAACAACACCGACGTCACCCGCCGAAACACACGCCTCGCAGAGCGGCTCAGGTCGGCGGTCTCCACGTAAAAACAAAGTCGCAGAAACATGACGGGCAGGCCAAAACTGTCAACCGTTTACTTTCGTAAATCACTCCAAATAAACACCTTACAATCGCGACCCTCTCGTTTCCCATAACCCCGAAATCACTGCTCATCCGCCAGTATCTGGAACCTACTTTCCGTATGGAACGCAACAAGCCCGTTAGTATATTAGGAACCAATCGTCCTCACATACCATCTCAGCGCAAAGAGGTAGGGTGGGTTTCCTTCCCCGAAAAAGCTGGCATTGATTACCCCCATTTTGTACAATACTCTGGAATTTAACTGTTAATCCCTTAACCAATTTGTCAAGAGGCACAATCATGGACTTTAGTTACTCTACCGCCGAACTCGAATTCCGGGATCAGGTCCGATCCTGGATGGACGAGACTATCCCCGGCGACTACGGAAGCGACGCATGGCCGGTTCCCGAAGACCCCCAGGAACAGATGCAGGAAATCAAAGACTGGATGCTCAAAGTCCACGAAGGCGGATGGTCAGGCATCAACTGGCCCAAAGAATTCGGCGGTCGAGAATGCAGCCCTATCGAGCTGTTCATCTACCAGGACGAAATGAGCAAGTACATCACCCCCCCGCCCATGAACACCATCGGCGTAGGGATGGCCGGCCCCACGATCATGGCACACGGCAGCGACGAACAGAAAAATCGCCATCTCGAAAACATCCTCTCCGGAAAAGAAATCTGGTGCCAGGGTTTCTCGGAACCCAACGCTGGTTCCGACCTCGCGGGCCTCAAGACCTCCGCAGTACTCGACGGTGATGAGTACGTAGTAAACGGTCAGAAAATCTGGACATCCGGCGCGCATCACGCACAATACTGCATCCTGCTGACCAGAACCGACAACACCGGCTCGAAACACAGCGGCATGACCTATTTCATTCTCGACATGAGCACGCCCGGCATCGACATTCGTCCCCTCGTACAAATTACAGGCGACCCCGAATTCAACGAAGTCTTCTTCGAGGATGTGCGCATCCCCAAAGAAAACATTCTTGGCGGTCAGGACAACGGCTGGATGGTCGCAATACACACGCTAATGCACGAACGCGTAAATATCGCGGCAATTCTCTACGGTCGAATCAAACGCACACTCGCCGATGTCGTCGAACTCACCAGAACGATCAAAAAGAACGGTAAACCGCTCTGCGAAGACCCCGTCATTCGTAAGAAGCTCGCATACTTCTACACGAACGTAGAGCAGCAGCGCTTAAACAACCTCCGCATGCGCGCAAACGCCACCGCAGGCGGAGACCCCGGTCCCATCGGCTCTATTTTCAAGCTCGTTTGGGGAAAAGCCAACCAAGACCTTCTCGAACTCGCTGTCGATATTCTCGGCCCCTACGCTGAGCTCATGCCGGAATGCGAGGAAGACCCGACAAGCCGCTGGATGTTCCAGTATCTGCGCGCACGCGCAAACTCAATTGAAGGCGGAACCTCAGAAATTCTAAAAAATATCACGGGCGAACGCGTACTCGGCCTGCCCAAATAATCACTAACGAATCCGGCCTAATTCGCCGTTGGAGAACAATAAAATGAACGTAACGCTAACCGAAGAACAAACAATGCTCCAGGACAGCGCGCGCAAGTTCGTAGAGAACGAAGTCTCGCTCGAAAAAGTGCGTGAACTGGCTAACAACCCCAAGGGCCTGACCGATGAACTCTGGAACGCAATCGCCGAACAAGGCTGGCTCGGTATCCTTGTACCCGAAGACCTAGGCGGTCTCGGTATGGGCGCGCAAGAGCTCGGTGTCGTCGCCTACGAACTCGGTCGCGGCATCGTACCCGGCCCGTTCATGTCTACAACGCTCGCGACCAATATGATCGCACAAGGCGGTACTGACGCAGCAAAGGCGAAGTACATCGAAAATCTCGTCGCGGGAGCATCAGTCGGAACGCTAGCCATCGTCGAACCCGAACTCGGAATAGACCTCGATGCCACGGCCTGCACAGCAACGCCCTCAGCAGACGGCTTCACGCTAAGCGGCCAAAAGGATATAGTCCCCGACGCCCTCGCGGCAGATGTCTTCGTCGTTGCCGCAAAATCTGACTCCGGCGTAGGCTTCTACATCGTCGATAAAGACGCAGAAGGCCTAACAGTAACGCCAAACAAGGTCTGGGACCTCACCAGCCGTAGCGGCACGCTGAAGCTCGAAAACGTCCAGGTCAGCGCAGACGCAGAGATTCTGAATCCCCAAGACGTATTCGCAAAGACCCTCCGCATCGCAAACATCATCATCTCCGCGGATTCCCTCGCAGGTGCCGAGTACATCCACAAACTCACCGTAGCCTACGCAAAAGAACGCACACAGTTCGGCACACTCATCGGCTCGTTCCAATCCGTCAAACACCCCCTCGTGGACCTGTTTGCCCTGATCGAATCAGCCAAATCCGCATTTCACTACGCCACATGGGCCGTCGACGCGGATGACAAAGGCGTGGAAGTCGCCGTAGCCGTCGCGCGAAACACGAACGTCGAAACCTATCGCACGACAACCCAGACCTGCCTCCAGTTGCACGGCGGAATCGGGTTCACATGGGAATACGATTTGCACCTGTTCCTGAAACGCGCCCGCCACAACCAGTTCCTCTTTGGCGACGCGGACTACTACGACGAACTAATATGCCAACAGGCACTCTGTATCTAAACATTCATATACGAATCATAAGAAACCATAAGGAGCCGACCTCATGTCACAAGCAAACCGAGTCTACACGCTAGCCGCACGCCCAGTAGGTTTTCCGAAAGAATCCGATTTTGCGCTCGTCGAACAACCCATGCCGACGCCCGGCGAAAACGAATTTCTTATCCGCACCACCTACCTGACCGTCGACCCCTACATGCGTGGAAGAATGAACGATGCGAAATCCTACGCCGCCCCGTTCGAGCTCGGCGAAGCAATCTACGGAGGCACAGTCGGCATCGTCACCGAGTCCAATCATCCCGACTACAAGGAAGGCGACAACGTCGCTGGCTTCGGCCCCTGGATGGACTTCGCCGTCAGCAACGGAGAGGGTATCAACAAACTCGACCCGGATGCCGCCCCCGTTACGACCGCGCTCGGAATCCTCGGCATGCCCGGCATGACCGCCTACTTCGGTTTTCTCGATCTATGCGAACCAAAAGAGGGCGATCAGGTCTTCGTCTCAGGCGCAGCAGGCGCAGTCGGCGAAATCGTCGGCCAGCTCGCGAAAATAAAAGGCTGCCGCGTAGTCGGTAGCGCAGGCACCGACGAAAAAGTAGAACGCCTCCTCGGCGAAGCAGGATACGACGAAGCCTTCAACTACAAAACCGAAACCAATTTCCCAAGCGTACTGCGCGGATACTTTCCCGAAGGCATCGACTGCTACTTCGACAACGTCGGCGGCGCAATGACAGATGCCGTCCTCATGAATCTCGCAGGGTTCGCCCGCATCAGCATCTGCGGCGCAATCTCACAATACAACCTTACCGAGCCGGAAATGGCACCGCGCCTCATGACCAATCTCCTAGTCACCCAGTCCCGCGCAGAAGGCTTCATCGTCTCTCGTTTCGCAGAGCGTTTCCCCGAAGGTCAAAAGCAAATGGCACAGTGGATCAGCGAAGGAAAACTAACCTACCGCGAAGACATCATGGAAGGCCTCGAAAACACACCCAAAGCATTCATCCGTATGCTCAACGGAGAAAACAAAGGCAAGCAGCTCGTAAAAGTCTCGTAACCATCAAAAACTAAAGTCAACGACAATCGCTTCTCCATTTACGATGGTAATCTCGTGAACGACCAGCGGCGCTGCAGGTGCATTCAGCAGCAATGGCTCTTCTATCACCATCGTCGCGGCCAGCGTGTACTCTCCGTCGGGAAGGTTCGTAAATTCGTACGCCAGATTGCGTTGAGAGCTGAATATGATTAGCGATAGCGATATCATATCGGCTGGAATGTTTCCTAGAGTGATGAGGGCGCTGAGATCTTGGAAAAGTTTTCGACCGTCAACCGGCCTATGTCCTCTATACAAGGAAATGACCGATTCCCGACCGACGTATTTGGTTCCCGATATCGATCCTGCTCATCAACCACCTTTCCCACCACGCCGTCCATAGGTGTCAATACGA
Organism: Candidatus Hydrogenedentota bacterium; assembly: GCA_012965445.1. The sequence goes on along the minus strand of DTSJ01000465.1, from coordinate 10,376 downwards.
TAGACGCCGCAAGAGCGTCATCGACCCTATCGAACTCCTCAATCCCGACAACCTTGTTCTCATACCCCCGCGCCGAAATCCCGATAGCGTCATAGCGAAAGTCGGCGTACTCCAGCGCAAAGTCACCCTGACTCCTGTAAAAACCCTTCTTGTCAGACGGAGTGTCATTCGGGTGCTCAAGGTTCACCCAGCCCACAGTAAAACTCTTGATGGGAATATCAACTCCCGCGTCGCTGACATGGCCCTTCAAGGATACCCAGCCCATCCTGAAGTCAAACGAGCGGTCGCCGCGAACTGTGATTCGTTTGCGAACGCTCTTGTATCGCGGGTGACTCAACTCGATGTCGTACCGTCCAGCCGGTACGTCCGTCAGCGCGAATCCTCCGCTGGCATCTGTATCGATGCTCGCTCGGATACCGCCTTCCAGATCAAGCCTGGCAAACGATATCGGCACGTCAGACGCATTTAGGACACGGCCATGAATCGTATAGCCGCCAGTACTCTCTTCCGAAAAATCAACGATTTCCTGCTCAGGCGCATCATCGATCCCCGATTCATCTTCACGAAGTAACTCCAGCGAACCAGAACGGCCCTCAGGCGTATCCGTAGCGACCGGATCCGACCGATGTTCCAGAAGGCCCCAAAATATCCGGAAAGCGACCAGCATTACCGCCGTTGCTACGATATATACTCCCCAACGATTGCGCATGAGAAGCGTTACCTCAAAACACCGTTTCGGTATGAATCCTCAAGGCTCTCCTACGGTTCCACGCAAACTCCCTCTATTTGCGGAACATAGGAAGCGGTTTCCACGGATGCGTAAGCATATAAGGCGTAAGTTTGACCACCAGCGTCCGGTGGAAGCCGCAATTCGGGAAAGCCCGCTTCACTTCACGAATGAATCTCCCCGGAATCCCAAATCTCACGAGACCCAGCGAGACATCCACCAGATCCGCCCGACGAAACGCTTCAACCAGAACTTCATGCTCCCCTGTATAACGCGTCTGTTTGTGATGATACTCAATCATCAACACAACTTCAGACTCCCAATTCCTGAGACCTCGCTCGTCAAGCCATTCCGACGCATGCTTCTTCGAAGGTCCCAGATAGTTGATCGTCTTGTCCAGCCAGATACCCACATCATGGAAACTCGCGGCGATGGCAATGCGATCCTCAACTTTCTGATAGTCGCCATAGACCTTGCGGTCCGCATCACCAACCTCAAGCACGGCACACGCGAAATTCAGCACGCGATAAACATGGCCCTTGTAAGCATCACAAGCCTTCCCAAGTGAAAACCGCCACGGTAGGAAAATCCGCTCAATATGGTCATTGCGCTCGATAAGATGCATCACGCCTTCCAGACTGAAATTCCACTACTCCCCCATACTAGGCACCCTGTCCCAAAAAAAGCAAAAAAGGCCGCACCCGATGCGCAACCCGGTGCGGCGCTCCAAACACCCCCTAAGGGTGAACCGCCTGTCGGCGGTTAGGCAATGCCTTTGGATAATCTCGTCTTTTACAACTTGGATAACCCGTTAGTACGTCACAAGAATCCACGTTTTGGAATAAATCATAAAACCAACCAGCGTCACGAGCGGCGTGCGCCGCACGGAACGAACCTTCTGGCCACAAAAGTAAATGAGATACCAGGCCCTCATCCACGAACTGGTGCGTATGACCGATTTATACTCGATTTCCTGCTGTATCTGCTTGCCCATCATCTCCACCTTTGCTTATGGTAAACTGTTGACAGAATTAAACCTCTATACGCAAATATGGTGCCAAATTACGAAAACGATACTATATCTTGATATTTAGTCAGAAATGTTACTCGAAAAAGTAGAATCTATGTACATATTCGTGCATGATGGACACACAGGTGTGAATCTGTACATTTTTGCACACAGATGTGCTGAGGTAATCCCCACCATATTGCTATGATGAACCTGAGAGAAAACCCTCAGAGGTACGCATGATCAAATACAATCGATATACAAACTGGCTCGGCATCACACTTCTCGTCACAGTCGCAGTGGTCGCATGCTCCACTACATCGCCTGCCCCAAAATCAGAACCCGCCGCAAAGCAGGCCGCTCCACCTCCGACATTCATTCCCGCGAATTTCGTCGCGCGCATCGAGCACGACAAAGGTAATCAACAGACCCTCTTCTCCCTCCCCTCCCACGCCGTATGGGTGGACAGTACCATCGTCGAAATCAAGCAGGCATTCGAACAGCAGAACAATCCCAACATCTCCCCGGATCTCATCAGCGACGTTGAATTCATCTCAGACAACTACATCGTAGTCGAATGCCACATCGAGACAATGTTCCGGGATTCCAGTATCGCCTATGACGTGTCCGGACTGCGGAATACAAACGTCTATCTGCAAAGCCCAAACGGCTCCAAGGTCTATCCGTTGCAGCACCTACTCATGACTGCAGCCGAGGAGAAACAGGTCGGAACGCTCAAGCAGTTCAATCGTACCAATGTCCTCGTTTTCGCGATGGAAGACATCATTTCAGGATTGCCCACGCTCCCCGACGAGACCACCATGATTCGACTCTATCTTGAAAACTTCGATACGACATTCTATTTCGAATGGATGGCGCAGGAACCCATCGCACTCGAATCACTGGATCCCGATGCCAAGCCGGACATCACCGATGTCATTCGGTGGCGCCCAACCCAAACCGAGACCGTTCAAGTACTCAAAGTCCGGTTCAGCGACCTGTACGGAAAACTACGTGCGCTGACACGCATCCATCGCAACTAATCGATTCAGGCAGAACCTTATGAAGGCGGCCATCAAATTCGGAATGACGACAGTGGGTCTCGTGCTGATTATGATCGGCATCGGCGGACTCGTCGTCTACACCCAAGCCGAGCGCTTCACTGCAAATTCAATCGCCGAAATGCTCTCTTCATCCTTCGATTCCAGAGCCGAAGTCGGGTCCATCTCGATCGCACCGACAAAAAAGGCACTAATACTCCACAACGTAAAACTCAAAAATCCCGCCAAATTCAAAGATGGTGATGCACTTACAAGCGAACGCGTCATCGTGAAGCTGGATCCGTTTTCACTTCTAGGAAAATCTCCCACCATCGAACAACTGACCTTTATCAATACCGTAATTCACTACAGATACGAAGTTTTCCAGGGAACGAATATCGGAAAACTCGCCAAGCAGTTCGAGTCTATCTCCGAAAACGATTCCGCCACCCCACAGTTCGTGATTCAGAATGTGCGATGCAAAGACGCAAAGGTGGAATTCAGTACGAACCTGATTCCAAAGGCAAACGTCGATCTGAACCTCGTCACCGTTGAATTGAACGACCTCGAAAACGAAGAACCCATAAACGCGGCGAAAGCATCCTCAATCATTCTACGCAGCCTCATCAAAGAAACCCTCACATTAAAGGGCCTGCTGAGTCCGATCATGAAGCAGCTACGCAAAGAATCCGGAGACGAATTAGAGCTGGAAATTCTGGAAGATCTCCGCGAAGAACAAAACGAGAAGTAACTACTCCGAACTCAGATATCTCATCGCCACAGAGCTCATCAGTTCAATTCCATAAGGCAGCGCGTCGTCGCAGAAATTGAATCGCGGACTGTGCAGTCCCGGATAGCGAGTTGCCGGATCGGGGTTGTTTCCCAGAAACAAAAAAGCGCCGGGAACCTTTTGAAGATAGAACGCGAAGTCTTCCGATGCCATCGATGCAAAATTCGGCTCATACAACTGCTCCTCCCCAAATACATCCCGGACCGCATCCTTGGCAAACTCACTCATCGCAGGATCGTTATGTAAAAACGGATACGGTTCCCCGTCGAAATGAACAATCGCCTCCGCACGATGCGCCTGCGCCGTATGCTCCACGATCCGCGGAATAGCGTCAAAGATGTGATCCCGGACCTTGCTGCTCAACGCCCGAAAAGTACCCTCCATGATCGCCGACTCTGGAATCACATTGGAAGCCTGACCAGCCTGAATCTTGGCCACAGTAAGCACCGCAGGATCCCAGGGATTCGTTTCGCGGCTTACCACAGACTGCAGCGCCGTCAAGATGTGCCCCGCGATGAGAACCGGATCGACACCCGAAGCCGGATCAGCCCCATGACACCCCTCGCCACAGATTTCAATTCGAAAAAAATCCGCACTCGCCATCGCAGCACCCGATTTGACCCCCACCTGGCCCACAGGCAGGCTCGGCCAGCAATGAAGCGCAAATACCGCGTCCACATCGTCCAATATCCCCTCTTCCACGATCAACCGCCCCCCCGCAGCCTGTTCCTCAGCAGGTTGAAATATCAGCTTAACTGTCCCATTCAGAGAACCCCTGTTTTCGTTCAATAAACGCGCTGTTCCACACATGCAGGCCATGTGTCCGTCATGCCCGCAAGCGTGCATCCGTTCCGAAATCGTCGATGAATACGAAAGCCCCGTGTCCTCTTCGATCTCCAATGCGTCCATGTCAGTACGCAGCGCGACGGTCTTCCCTCCTGCCCCCTGGATACTCGCCACGATTCCCGTGCCTCTGGCATGACCCCGTGTGTAAGAAATACCCTCTCCATCAAGAAATCGAGCGATCCGATCCGAAGTCCACTCTTCCTCGAACCGGATTTCCGGATGTTGATGAAGTTCATGCCGAAGATCAATAAGCTCCGGTAACTGTTGGTGTATAAACGCTCTCACGGTTTCCGCTCCAAACAGCGTCAAGACGACTCTTCCCATCATAACATGAAGCCGTCTTGATAAGCAGATCCTCATCAAGTAAACAAATACCGATACGCGCGCACAGCACCAACTAGAAGCTCACCCGCGTTCCCGAAAAACCGATTAGACTCATAACAACGTTCACATCCGTACCGCGAGGACGATCTCGAATCCGCAGCCCCATACTCCATTTGTGTAGTCGACGGTTTATCTGATACGACTGACGTCGAATCTCGGAATCGTCCAGATCGTAAGTATGATCGGCTGAGAAAGACCATTTCTTCGACAGTTTATAGCCGATGCCGTACAAGATTTCGCGGTTCACAGTAATATCACCTGCATCCGTCAAGGCGTAGCCGAGCCGCGCATTAAACGAGTTCTCGAAATTATTGTCGTCATAGAAAATATAACTCAGAACGCGATCAAAGTCGTGGCCGCTCACACCAATAGCCTCGTCTACCCGGTGCTGCTCCGCAAACGTTCTAATTCCCCACCACGGACGCGGCCGAATTTCCATATCCACTTCGTAGTCCGTCGCTTCGCCAGTCTCATTGGAAATATCGTTTCCTTGGTAAAGCGTCAACTTCGAAACGCGCCACACCTGACCGTTCTCCGAATTTCGACCCAGAATCAGGTTATCTATTTTACTTTCGATTCTCTCCCGTGAAGGACGTATATCAATTGAATCGAAACGAGGTACATCATCGGCATCTATCGAAGAGCTGTTCTCATGAAAATAAGTAACGGAAGGCACAATAATATGCTTGAACCCGTCAAACTTTCCACGGCCAGCATACCCCCGTTGGAATCGAAACTGAGTCGTCACACCTGCAAGTCCTGAAACGCGGGACTCCGCATCATCGCTCGTCAGTGTTTCGCTGTAGTGTGTCGTACTGCCTTCGACAAAGGGGAGAATATTCATTCCACGCATGACATTGAAATCGTACGAAAGGCGCGCGACCTGAGAATATCGTTGCGCCTGCACATCCGTCCCACTATGATTATAGTAGCCCGCCACGCTGTCCAAACTTAAATACAAGCCCTCCCCAAGTTGCCGCTCAAGAAGATGAAACGTCGCCTCAGGCAGCTTCTCCGTTTCACTCACAAAATCATGCGTCGATTTCGAAGCCGTCCCCGTCGCAATGTACCCGTCCTTGAGGTACGTCAGGTTGGTAAACGTACGCGGACCAGATCGATCTTCGTATTCATCATTGTAGAAATCCTTCACGAAATCCCTGTCGTACCACTGCTCCCATTGTGTAAGCAGCGTAAGATCTTGCGAAAGCTCTTGACGATGATACCACTGCGTATACCCACGTTCCTTTGTCGTGTACAAAGTCTCAAATTCGCCTTTAGAGCCGAATAAACGAGACGCTGGATTCTGCCTGAAATCGTACTCTCCGTCCAGGCCGAAGCCGAGTCCTTCATTGGCACTCGGATACAGACGATAAGCAAGATCGACATTCGGAGTTACCGTATACCATTGCGCAATGTTCAGATAATACCCATGCTCGGATTGCTGACCTGTCTCGATCTCCAGTCGCAAACGATCCTCCCCCGTGATGCTCAAACCGGATATCTGCGGAATATAGAAGAATGTCCGCTTCTTTTTCCCGATCTGAAGTTTCGTCTCTTTACCCACTACCATGCGGCCTTCCTCCACGCGCGCCTGTGAAAACCGGATGCGATAATGCGGATCATCTAGATCGCACGTGGTCAGCCATATATTGTCCACGTCGAAAGTAGACGGCCCAATAATTCGAACCTGATCCGCTCCAAAATAGAACGGATCTGAATACCCCTTGACACCCGTCAACACTCCCGCATGACTCATAGAATCATAGCGAATATAATCAGCATTGAAAGCCCGCTTCAACTCCATATAATCAAGATTGTAAGCCTCAAGAACACCGTCACCCAGCTTCGACACTTCATATGGATCATGCCCGTGTGGAACAAGCCGATATCGAATCCGATCTTCTTCGGTAATTTCCTGCATCGGTGATCGTTGCAGAAAAAAACTGTCCGCCGTCAGTCGGCTTTCAGAATTGGTAATCTCCACGTCGCCGTCAATTTTCAACAATCCCGCGTCACGATCCGCATCGAGCGAATTCGCTCTAAAGTGTCCGCGATCCAGATCGAATTCAATTCCACCACGTGCCGAAAATTTATTCTTATCGCGAATGTTGCCCCGCAGATCAGCAGTGTCGATATTTTCAATCGACTCCGTTACATTGATATTGAGTAGACTGTTCTTCGTCGAATTGTAATCCGTCGCATCACTGAAAGCGCGTTCCAGACTCCTCGCTCGCCCTCTACCGAATCGAGGCGCATGTATGCCACGACCCCGAAAACCCAAACTGTAAGGGGGAACCGAATACTTTGACCGAAGATCTGAATATCCAGCCTCGCCAGATTCTTCAATCCGAAGCGATGGATACACGCGGGCTGGCGGCGGCACCACCGGCGTCCGCACAATTTCCATTTCAGGAACACCCGACACCGCTTCCGATGTGGTCGCCGCGTCCTGCGCAGTACCAAAGTTGGACGTGATACAGAATATCCCGAATAACAGTACCACCAACTCATTGCGGTGAAATCGGAGTAAACGAAACTTTACATTTTTTGCTAAAAATGGTTTCAACGATTTCCCCGCAAACTATTGATACCGAATGAATTAGACTCTACCAGTTTCGCTGTTTCCGAAAGTATATCATCTGCTTAAAATCAACGCAAACACCTGCTTCACTGTTGAACAACTCCGCAACTGACTTTCAAAAGATCCGTGTATTTTCACTCGTAAATTTACAGGACTTTCAGATCTGGAATATAGTATGATAAGTACCCGACACTGGGTACGATACCAATTTGAGTTCTAGTACATCGGCAGTATTTTTTGAGGATTGCAGGCTTTGTCCATTGAGACCCCGTCAACGCCGGATGAGCGCGGCATTCATTCATTGAACTCGGACGAACTGCGCGAAGAAGCTGATCGTCTTCTCATTCTGTACCATTCAACAAAAGATCCAGACGAAATGCTCGACCTGTCAACTCGCTACACCAAAATCGACATGCTCATCGACGATCTCGAAGCGCAGTCGAAAGAAGAACCCGAATCGACAGTACAATCCTACGCCGAGGATTCCGGAGATTCCGACTCGATTGAAAAGAGCATACCCGATGCTGCATCCGGGTTCGACGAGGAAGACTCTCTATCCGACGAATCCAAAGTAGACCCCTTTCAAATCCCGGATGCCGACCTGTCCCCTGACAATGCTACGCCGGAAATCGCTGAAGAGACCGACGATTCAAATGGGCCAACGTCAGTCGAAGCTGAAGACTCTAGGGATCCCTTCCCTTCTATACCCGATGTCGCCGAAGACCACGCCGTCGAGCACGCAACGAAAGATGCCGAAGACGATGTGCATGATTCGCTCGAACCCTCTACTTCGATACTAGATATCGACCAGGCCGAATCCGTAACTGACGGCGACGAAAAATCCTCCCCTGACAAGGAAGACAAAGACGAGGTAGAGACCGTACAAACACCAGCTTTCGGATTCGAAGTTCCGGAAGAGTCACCTGCGTCTGCGATTTCAAGTTCCATCGACCATACCCCGTCCTTAAATGAGCCCGAAGCCTCAAACGATCACGCGACCATTGAAAACGATACCGATCACGAGATCGACGATGTGTTTTCCCAACGATATCAGTCCGGATCAAAGGACGAGCTTCCCGATCCAGATACAGCCGACGAAGAGTCAACCAGCGACGCCGTAATCGAGGATACACCAATATCCTCACAACCAACGCCGGAAGACGCTGACGACACATTAAACCCATTATCTTCCTTCGGAGCGGGTTTTGATACCACAGACGAAAACGTCCTATCCACTCCGGGAATTGATCTAGAAAATGCCGAATCCGAAATCGATGAGCCCGTCGGCGATTTCGAAGATACCCTGGCCTCGCTGATTGCCGCTCTCGATAAATCCCCAGACCCCGACACGGCTCAGGAAGCCCCCGACATCGCAGAAACCGACTCCACGCCCCTGGCAGATGATGATCATTACGAAGGCGCGTTCTCGTCCACCGATACCCCGGAATTCGATAGTAATGATGATTTGATCGATCAACTGAAAACAATAAAACCCGACACCGACGATACCCTGTTCGATATCGACAGCACCGTAGAAGAGGAAGAGTCAGACGCATCCGCTCCAGACGAACTCATTGTCGATATCGTCGTAGACCAAGTCACCGGTACCGATGTACCCGACATCCCGGAGACTGTATTCGATTCGACCGACGTCGACGAAAACGCCACGACATTCGACACCGATTTGGACGCCGCTTTCACAGAGACTAGTCTCGAAATCGATAGCGACCCCGAAACCGATGAGTCCAGCACCTCGCTTCCTGACGAAGATACCGAGGCAGAGGCTCCAGAGGTTCAAGAGACCGTATTCGATCAACCCGATATCGACGACAATTCAACTACCGTCGACGCGGAACCGATAGCCGCATTCACCGAAGGGGACTTCGAGTTAGAAAGTGTTTCCCAAGAAAACAAGGCGAACACGCTTATTCTCAATGATGATACACTCGATTTCGCCACCGATGATGATGCCGATACGAACGTCGATTCCGATCCCGTTCTGAATGTCCCGTCGGAAGAATCCACCGAAACACCCGAAATAGAAGAACCCGTTACTTACAGCGGATTGGACGACGTTCCACTGCCTTCCGTCGATCCCCAACCCGAATCAGACGACCAGAGTATCGAACCATCGGCAACAATACCAGCCATTCCTGCATCCCAAGATACCATGCCAATATCCGTCAGCGAAGAACTTCCAAAACTGGACCTTACGGAAACACAGCGAATATGTGCGCGATGCGGCCAAACCACTGCCATCGGAGAAGAAGCCTGCAACTCGTGCAACTATACTGATGCAAGCCTCGGAATACTCAATTCAATCGTAGCAGGCGACACCCAGCAAACATCAAGACTCCTGAATGCGAAACCAGCAATCATTCACACGATTACCAGTAAGCACGTATGGACTCTGTTGCACATGGCCGCAAGCGGCGGAAACGTAAGACTCGTTGACCTCCTGCTGCGTCATGGAAGTCAAGTGAACGCTCAGAACATTTTCGGAAAAACTGCGCTTCATTATGCCGCCCTGAAAGGACACGTTCAGATCGTGGGTCTGCTGCTGGATAACAACGCAGATCTGAGCATACTCTTCGAAGGCAAAAGCGCCCTGCAGCACGCCAGCGAAAACGACCAGCACCAAGTCGTCGAACTCCTCAAATCAAAAGGATCCTGATGAAGAAAACAACATGGAAAATCTGATTGTGGCACGGAGTCGGTAAGAGATACGACGAGTTCGGTCGGCCCTCTCCGCAATTTATAAACTCCATCCGAATATGCTATTTTGATGGTTGAAAGCCTACCCTCAAATCCAGGAGACATCTTATGTCAAAGCAATGCATAACTGCCGAAGGCGCACCCCCGGCACTCGGACCATACTCCCACGCTGTTAAAGCAGGAAACCTTCTCTTTCTGTCCGGTCAAGGATCGTTGGCCGCCGACGGAAGCGGCATCATACGCGGAACCATCGAAGAAGAAACCCACCAAACCTTCTCCAACGG
>DTSJ01000464.1 GCA_012965445.1 Candidatus Hydrogenedentota bacterium | reverse complement strand
GGCTGATGGAGCTGGAGGGATTTTATGGGACGGCAACGGGTACGGGTTCTCTGGACATTGTGGATGGTCGGTATGCGATACCGTTCACGTTTGAGTCCGGGGACATCGAGTACAACGATGACATATTGCCTTACGAGACGGTTTTGGCGGCGGATGGGACTTTTTATCTGGATAAAGAGACGTCTGAGTGGACGGCAGAGAAAATTGTTGCGCATGTCGGGGACGGTACTTTTTTTGGTGTCGAGCGTGCTGTGCTGAATGAAGCGGGCACGAGGGCTGAGACGTGGTTTCGCTCGGATCTGAAGCTGGGAATTGAGATGGGGTATTTTGAGAATATAGAAGCGCAAGTCGATGGACACGCCGACTGGAACTGGCCGACGGAGGGGGAAATGACGGCTGAGTGGGATACGTCTGCGAGCGTTGAAAGTCTGGTGCTCAAGGAGGGGGCGGGTACGGTGTCGAATCTGACGGTTTCGGCGAGGGGTGATTACGAAGGCGAAGTGCATGGGGAGGGTGTGATCGAAATCGAGAATGTTACGGCTGCGGGCGCCAAATTTGATTCTTTGCGGGGATTGATTGGGTTTGCGGAGGACGTGATGATAGTGTCTGAAGCGCGGGCGGATGTTTCTAACGGGGAGCTGGTTAGTCGTTTGGAGATGCGGATATTTGAAGAAGGGATGCCGCTTGCGTATTTGGGGAGGCTGGAGAATATTGATTTGTTGTTGTTGAGCGAGGAGGTTCAGCCTCCCAAGACGAAATTGACCGGGATTGCGAATGGGACGATATCTGCGGAATACAGTTTGACGGCGGGATTGACGGATTTCGATTTGGATGTGGCGTGTGATACGAGTTTTTCTATCAACCGGAGCCTGGTTGAAGAGATGATGCAGATGCAGGATGTATTGAGCGGATTTGCCGCAAAGAAAGCTGAGAAGACGATTGCGAAGTTTCTGGGTAAAGCGGATCAGCGACCCTTTGATACGGCCTGGCTCAATGTGTATTTGCTTGATGACGTGATTTTGGGGACGACGGAGATGCGTAGTGAGAAGACGAAGGAGTATAATGGACTGAATTTGACGATTCAGTTGAACATTGACAAGCCGGCGCTTGTTGCTTCGTTGAAGCTTCTGGAGGAGTCGAATATCGCGAATGTTAGTTTTTAGTCAGCTCTGGTATAGTGGTGGCTCAGGTATCGTTTGATTTTAGTGAGGATTTCTGATGACTTATGAAATGATGTTGCCGTTGGTGATGCGTTGGATTCATATCTTCTGCGCGGTGGTGGTGGTGGGCAGTATTTTGTTCTATCGATTTGCGGTGTTGCCGGCGTCGAAACAGGCTTTTGAGGATGGGATGCCGGATGCTTTTCGGTTGGCTTTGATGAAGAAGTGGAAGCTTTTACTGCATCCCCCGATCATTCTTTTTTTGGCTAGCGGGATGTATACTTATATGACGGTGACGAGTAAACTGCATGAGGATCAGGGTCTTTATCATGCGCTCTTCGGATTGAAGTTTCTGCTGGCTCTGTTTGTTTTCGCATTGTATATTGTGCTGACCTCGACGATGAAATGGTCTGAGGGGATTCGGGACAAGAATATTCTTTGGGTGCTGCTTGTGTTGTCGGTGACTGTTATCGTGGGGATCGCTGGTGTGATGAAGACTCTGCCGGTCGCGGTGCTCTAGGCGCTATCGGCAGCCTCACGGTCCTGAAGCATGTTTGCGACGCGAATTTCTTCGTCCAGTTCCCGCGGGGCGCATTCCATTTCCTGCTGTTTGGCCCAGTTCAGAAATTGGAGTACGCGGTCGAACACGTCCTCTGATTGAGCGCCGTTGATGATGCCGTGGTTCGGACGTTCGAGATAGATCAGTTCTTTCAACGGAGTTCCGATCTGGCTGAATATGTCCATGCCGCTGGTGGGGTCGACGACGGGGTCGTTGGCGCCTTGTATAATGAGTGTGGGTGCGACGATATTTGGGAGGTGTTCTTCGAGGGCGTCCATTGTTTTGCTGAGTTCGCGAACACCGCTCAAGGGGTTGCGCTGGTAGTTGATATCTTTGTTTTCTGGAGAGTTTGCGACGAACTCCCATCCAGTGGGGGAGCCTTTTATTTTTTTGAGGAGGGCATTGATACTTGCGACTGAGGGGGCGAGGCGTGCTGTAAACTGTTTGAGCTTCATTGGTGCGTTGATTGAGAAGACGGCCTTGATTTTGTCTTTCTTGAGTCCGGTAGCCATGAGCGCGAGACCACCTCCGGTTGAGAATCCACCCATGATGATATTGTCGGTGTAGGATTTCGTAACGACGTAGCCGCGGTTTACGGATTCGTACCATTGCTGCCACGTGGTCTGGGCGAGGTCTTCGGGAGCGGTGCCGTGTCCGGCTAGTCTGACTCCGTATACGAGATATCCTGCGTCGTAGAGGAAGTTGGCGAGTGTGCGGACTTCTTTTGGGGCGGCCATGTATCCGTGTACGAGGACGATACCCGCTTTGAAGTGTTGGGGTATGAGAAGGAAGGGACGCCCGACATCCATGTGTTTGCTTTCTGGTGAGCGATATTCGAGGTAGTCTTGTTCGAATAGTCTGTGGTCTTCTTCGAGGAATATGGATCGGATGGTGAGGGACAGGTCTCTTCTGCTTGTCTGTGCGATACCTTTAACGAGATCTGAGAACCCTTCGACGGGTTCAGCTTCGTTTGCGATCACGTGTGTGGTCTCGATAGCGCGAATTCGATGAAAATCTTCTTTGCCGCGCTGCTTGCCGAAGTCGCGCCTGAAGGAGTCTCCATCTTGCTTGATTACGCCTTCGCGGATACTGAGTTCTATGAATTCGCGGAATTTGGGGCTGGGGTCTTCATATATGATGGCTTTGTAGGATTCTTCCAGGAGGTTGTGCAGTTTGTAGTTGCCTTTTTGCATCAGTGCGTGGATGCAGAGGAAGATTCGATTGCGGTATCGGCGTTCTGTGAATGATCGATTGCCCTGGTAGCGTATGAGTGTTGCGAAAATATGGTCATAGTTGATGCGGGTGAGAGTGTATATTTCGTCCATATATCTGGGCATTAGTTTATCGGCGGCATCGTTGAAGAGAGATTTTGGGTCGGATTCGAGTTTTCGCAGGTCGTCCCCGCAGGCCATCAGTTCGGCATAGTTCGGTTCGTGGAGATATCGATGTACTTCGATAGGTTTTCCGAGTGTGATGTCGATATCTGTGTCATCGGAGAGGAGTGTGCCTTCGACAGACAGTTCTTCGATTGCCCTTGGACTGAGATCTTTTGCGAATGCGGATGCCATTCTGAGGATTGCATTGTTTCTTGCGCGAATGGGGTAGTAGGTGATATTTACGGGTACGATGACGGTGCGTTTCTGAAGGATGGTTTCGATTTCTTCGTCTGACTCAATGCCAAACATATTTTTTGTTTCATCGAGTTCTTTTTGGTCGGGACTGTTGTAGATACATTCGAGTTTGTAGCGATAGAATTCGGCTCTCAAGGCGAGGTTTGCAATGCCTTTGTGCGGCGGTCGCCTTTTATCGCGGTTGTACACGCTGAACATTCCGTCGGGGTCGAGAACTTTTTTGTCCTTGATCATTTGTCCTTCGGGAAAAATAATCCAGGGATGCTCGCCGCTCAGTAATGAGTGGACGATGAGTTTGTCGCGGTCCGGGTCTTTTGTCGAGACTGCACCCATTTTTCGGAGGTAGTTTCCTACGCGTCCGACGAAGAGGTCTCCAGCGGCGAGCGACCAGATTTCTTTTCCGGTGTGTTTGTTGAGGAGGTACGGGAGCAGTAGTGTTTCGAGCCGGGTAAAGTGGTTCACCGCGTATATGATGGCCATATCGTCTTTGATTAAGTCGATATTGTGCATGCGGACATCGGACTTGAGAAGTTTTGAGGCCATCCCGATGACCCATTTTGAAGTTGTGAATGCGAATGACGACATTGTTGTACCTTCGGACTAGAATTGTGCATAAAGTATACACGATATTTGATGAAAATGAACGGGTCCAGGGGTATTGCCCCTTTCGTAACTGTTACGATTGGATCGAGAGCGTAGAAGAGTGTAGATTGTTGGAGAAGAGGAGAGGGCTATGTTTTCGTTTGTGTTGATTGCGGCTGCGGGGATGGTATTGGGGGCGGAATCTCTCACGACGGGTGAAATCGAAGAGGTCGCTGACGGTTATGTTTTTACAGAGGGACCTCTGTGGCTGACGGAGGAGGAAAAATGGATTTTCAGTGATGTTCGCGCAGATACGATATATGATTCCAACGGCGAGCGACATTTGAAGCCTTCGAAGAATATCAATGGTCTTGCATTGGACAAAGAGGGTCGTGTGGTGGCCTGCCAGTCTGGAACTCACAGTATTGTCCGGTTGGAGCGAAACGGAATAGTGACTGTGCTTGCGAGTGAGTTTGAGGGTAAGACCTTGAATGGTACGAATGATCTGGTCGTGCGTTCGGACGGTATGATATTTTTTACTGATCCGAAAGCGGGCCGCGACAGATCTGGAGCTGGGCTGGGATATGCCGGGGTATACGCGTTGCGGCCAGAGACCGGTGAACTCAGGCTTGTTACGGACAAGATGAAGTATCCGAATGGAATCGGATTCTCCCCGGATGAGAAGACGTTGTATGTGAGCGATACTTCGGGCGGTGGGATCTGGTCTTATCAGGTAGCTGCGGACGGTTCAGCGTCTGAGGGGACGAAGTTGTGCAAGGTCAGTTTTCCAGATGGGCTTGCTGTGGACTCAGCGGGAAATATCTGGTGCACGTCGTCTCAGGGAATCGTTATTTTTTCGGACGAAGGGGCCGAGCTTGAGTCGATCAAGATATCCATGATGCCTACGAACTGCGCTTTTGGAGGTACAGGAAAGACGACCTTGCTTGTGACTGCGCGTGAAAAGGTATTTCGAATTCGGACCATTGTATCGGGGCGGTGATTCCCGGTTCGGAGGAATCGGGGTGAATATAGAGTATGGAATCGCAAATTTGCATCGGACGCCATATTATGGGTATGGTTTTAAAAGATCACACTAAATTCACTCTTGTTTCCATATTCAAATTTATGATTGCATGACGGGTCATCGTTTAACAGTGTCTCGGATCACGAATACATGACTGATATTTCGACAATTTACCGTGGACCCGAGCATGGCGGGAATTACGAGCAGGACTGGGGCGATGCGTCGTACAGCATTCAGTTAATCTCCGATGTCGGGCGTAAACGGGAACACAATGAGGATTCCTGCTTGCTGTGTGTTCCGGATGATAAATCTTTGCGTGGTAGTCGTGGTATATTGTTGGCCGTTGCGGATGGTATGGGCGGCGCGAGTGCCGGGGAACATGCTAGCCACCTGGCATTAACGGTTTTGGCGGATCGCTATTTCAATAACGAGGGGGATTCGATACCGGTGGCGCTAGAAACTGCCGTTGAGGAAGCCAACAAGCGGGTTTTTGATGAGTCCGAAGCTGACCTAGAGCTGCAGGGGATGGGTACGACGATGTCGGCTGTAGTGTTTCATGGTTCGAGCGCTTATATTGGTCAGGTCGGTGACAGCCGCGTTTATCTTTTTCGGGATTCTGATGGCCTGGTGCAAATCACGGACGATCATTCTCTGGTATGGGAGCAGTTGAAGGCTGGGATCATTACTGAGGAAGAAGCGAAGAGTCATTCGCTTCGCAATTTGATTACGCGTGCAATCGGCATCAAGGAGGATGTGGAGGTCGATCTGTTTTCGTTGACTTTGGAGCAGGGTGACATGCTGCTGGTTTGTTCTGACGGGTTGTGCGGTATGATTGATGATCCTGAGATACTTGTGGCTATGCAGGCTGATACGCTTCATGGGGCGGGTAGATTGCTTGTTGGAAAGGCACTTGATGCGGGGGGTACCGATAACGTGACGGCTGGATTGCTCCAGGTGACGGAGACTCCTGAGAAGAAGAAGATTCAGGTTGGGTGCGAAGAGAGGCCTGCTCCGGCTGCGGACGGTATTGTGAATCGGATTAAGCGGCTGTTTGGATAGGTCTTTTGTGACTATGCCGCTTCGCTTTCCTCTTCGTCAGAGTTTGCCACGCCGGATGGTACAATCGTCACGATCCCATCTTTTACTTCGATTGACTCGATCTTTTCGATGAGTTCTTGTGTTTCGGGGTTGTTGTCCAAGTCTTGAGCGAGATTGGTGTTCCTGATTTCCTGCATTGCTTCGTCGGGGACGGCTTCGCCATTTACGTTCGCTGCGGTTGCGTAGAGGGACAGTCTCCCATTTTCGAGTTCGATCTCGAAGTCTGCGATTCCGTTGAAATATCGACCTGAGAAACCGGGGATTTCGTCGAGCGGTACGCTGACCTGGCCGGTGATGATCGAATCGTTGATGGTAATGTATACGATATCACTCATCGCTTCCATGTCTTCGTGATGTTGAATGAGTACATTGATGTCGTGTTCAGTCAATGTAAGTGTGGTTCTGTCGCCATCGTCGTCTTCCATCGCTTCGGACCAGGTATCGAATCGATCGATAATTGCGTCGCGTTCGGAATCTTCGACTTCTACGACCGGGAGTTCCATCGCCACGTCGTCGGTGAATTCCTCTCTGAGTTGCTTTAAAAAGTAGATCGCCCCGAAACCGATCGCAA
>DTSJ01000463.1 GCA_012965445.1 Candidatus Hydrogenedentota bacterium | reverse complement strand
GAGTTCAACTTGCTCCTGTAGAAATGCGCGATCAATGAAAGCGTTGTATGGGCCTATCTGACTGGGTGCAAGACTGAAACGGCCCAGTTCGGTGTCTGCAACAATTTTTCTGACCGTGTACCGGCGTCGCTTCGAGCGTTCATCGCTGCTCCAGGAAAGCGGCGCATCGCGGGACATCAACGAGGGCTTCGCGACGCGTAGGGATATCTCATCGCCGACCTCGACCTGCAA
This sequence comes from Candidatus Hydrogenedentota bacterium, assembly GCA_012965445.1. The sequence continues at coordinate 1,551 of DTSJ01000463.1, read as the reverse complement.
TGCCGTGGCGAGTTTCACGTTGAGGGCCGCTTCGTTCGGAGCCAGGTCAAGCCCAACACCCTCGGCGAACTGCCAAAAGTCTGAATCCACGCCAAGGACTTCAACCTGATTCACTTGGATGCGTTCCGCCCCCTGGTTGATGGCCATGCCGCGCAGGTGGAGCATGCTGGTCGCATGAGCGTCTAATTCCTGATTTAATTCGGCAGCGAGGGCCTGGTCAAAAAACTGATTCCGAGTGCTGGTTACGTGTTCGATATCGCCAAGCCGCATCATCGCGAAGGTGCGGAGTGAGTGATCGACCGAGTCACCCACGAGCAACGCCCCAGTGAGCACGGCAGACGTAAGCATAGCCCCGGCAAGTACGCCAAGATGGGTGCGCCAGTAGTGGCGAAGGCTGCTGAGAACAAGTGAGGACATCACGTCTCCCCTCCGGCATATTCGGCGAGTACACCTTCATCAAGAGAATAGACACGATCCATCATGCCTGCAACAGGCAATGAATGCGTGACCACGATAAGGGCCATGTTTTCTTCACGGTTGAGGTCAAGCATCAGTTTCGTGAGGGATTCGGCTCCAGTCCGGCTCAGGGATCCTGTAGGTTCATCAGCCAATAGCAGCTGCGGTTGATTGATCAGTGCGCGTACCACCGCGACGCGTTGACGTTCGCCACCGGACAGTTTTCCGGGGAGATAGTTCATGCGGTCCGCAAGTCCGACTTGATCGAGAAGTTTTTCGGCACGGGCGCGGGAATCCTGCGCCGCCGCATTGACCAGGGTCGGAACGAGAACATTTTCAAGTGCGGTGCATTGTGGAAGAAGATGGTGTGATTGAAAGATGAATCCAATCGAAGTGTTGCGAAACGCCGCTAACTCGGACTCGTTGCGCGTGTTGAGATTCTGACCTTCGAAAATGACATCGCCCGACGTGGGCTGATCGAGCGCACCAACTAAATTGAGCAGAGTGCTTTTGCCGCAACCGGACGGACCGATTATCGCGACCGATTCACCTGCGTCCACCGTCAGGCAAACCTTGTTCAACACAGGGGAAGAATCCTGCGTCCCATCGTATACCTTGGTCACATCCTTGACCTCAAGCAAAGCTTTTGAATCCGCCATTTCTATTCCCTCTTACTCGGTTCGCGCTCCGAAAGCAGCGACTGTTCCGTCGTCACTCCCGATTACGATCATTCCATTGATGATCGCGGGCGACGATGTTTCATCGCTGATTTCATAAGACCATACTTCCTCTCCCGTTGCAAGTCTTAGCAGCGAAAGGATTCCATCTGACGTGACAACAACTTTGTCGCCTGCAATGACGGGAGACGTCGGAACGCCGTCTGTCTCGAAGGTCCAGATCCGTTTTCCCGTTTCACGCGAGAGTCCGTATACGTTCCCGTCGTATGAACTGAACACGACGAAATCGGGACCCACGGCCGGGGTCTCGAAAATCTCATCATAACTGTCTTCGTTGAACCAGACGATCTCTCCGGTGTTGAGATTCGTGTGGAAAAGTCGACCGCTATGGCTTCCGACAAATGCGGAATCACCGACA
>DTSJ01000462.1 GCA_012965445.1 Candidatus Hydrogenedentota bacterium | reverse complement strand
CAAACAGCGTCTCAGGCTCCGGAATCGTCACGTCGTCATAGATCGTCAGATACTTCGGCCCCAGTGCCCAGACACGGTGCGGCGCCTTCTGCTGGCTCATCAGCAAGAAAGGTTTATCGGGGTCACGCCCCTCCTTCAACCACTCCAGACTAAAGTCGGTAATCACGTCCGGCACATACCCCTTATAATGCTTCTCGCCCTCAGCGTCGTAAAAGTTCGGATTGTAATAGTTGCCCTGGCCCGGAAGAATTTCCCAATGGTCAAACCCCGTGGGATCGCTCTTCAGATGCCACTTCCCGATCATCGCCGTTTCGTACCCAGCTCCCTGCAGCAGCTTCGGAAACGTCATCTGCGCACCGTTAAAACGGTCCTTGTTCGTCCTCTGACCATTCAAATGGCTGTGCTTGCCCGTCAGCACCGACGCCCTACTCGGCGCGCAGATGGAATTCGTACAGGTGTTCCGAAGAAATATGGCACCTTCCCTCGCGATACGATCGATATTGGGTGTCTGGTTGATTCTGAACCCGTATGCACTGATGGCCCGCTGCGAGTGATCGTCGGTAAAAATAAGAAGTATGTTCGGCCGAGATGTATCCGCAAAGGCGGACGAAACGAGTCCAAACCCGATTACCAACGTAAAATATTTGAGAGATGTTAACGTCGTGTCTGACCTCAGCTGTTTTCCCAGATCATCTTGAATACCTCGAATATGACGATAGATGGTTGATATATCACCGATCCTCCTTGCACAACTCCAACGTAAACCATTATAGTCCGGCTGCACACCAACCCCGTGAGATCCGCCCATGCCCTACCAAGAGTTCGACCGAAGAAAACTGCATCTGAAACCACTGTCGGATCGTCAAAACAAGATCCACATAGAGCAGTCACACGTCAAAATCGACGCGGTTCCCGAAACACTCGACCCCATCGCGACAGAAATCATCCAGGAACTCGTAGACCGCCTCAAATCCGCGCGCGCAAACAACAAATCTCGTGTGCTCGTATTCGGCGCACACACAATCAAAAACGGCCTCTCCCCCGTGATTATCCGCCTACTCGAAACAAGCTGGATCACCCACATCGCCACAAACGGCGCTGGAATTATTCACGACTGGGAGTTCGCATACCAGGGCGCCAGTAGCGAAGACGTCCGCGAAAACATGGTCAAAGGCGAATTCGGCACCTGGCAGGAAACGGGCTACTATCTAAACCTCGCCCTCCTCCTCGGCGCATACAACAACATGGGCTATGGAGAATCAATCGGCTCAATGGTCGAAGACGAACGTATCCTCATACCCGACCGCGCCGAACTCGAAGCCGCAATAACACCGTCCTCGCCAAACGCCTCCTCCGCGCACGACCTCCTTCAAGCACTCGACGCCTTCAAAATTGACTCCGGCGAAATGTCCATCCCCCATCCATTCAAACAATACGGACTCCAATCAGCCGCATACCGACTCAAAATACCCTTTACCGGACACCCCATGTTCGGACACGACATCCACTACACTCATCCGCTCAATTCCGGAGCCGCCGTGGGTCGCACTGCTGAATTCGATTTCCTCCGTTACGCGGATAGTGTCGCAAACCTTGAAGGCGGCGCTTACATATCAATTGGATCCGCAGTCATGTCCCCAATGGTCTTCGAAAAATCACTCTCCATGGCTCGAAACGTAGCACTGCAAAACAATCAGACCATCGACAATCAGCTCATGGTTGTCGTTGACCTCGCAAAATCGCACTGGGACTGGACGCAGGGCGAACCGCCCGAAGACAACCCCGACTAC